>DUTA01000068.1 GCA_012842325.1 Bacillota bacterium
ATGAATGGAAAAAACAACAGCAACAAGCAAAAAAAGAAAGTAAGGTTACCCCAATACGCTGAGTTCATCTAACCGAGGGATTTTACACACACTTATGGACTTGATCCCCCCCGCCCTGAGGCACCTTTTAGGCGAGCACTATACCCCCGGGTGGCTGGTCCAGCATCTCTATGAGCTCCTGGGCCCCCGGCTTTTGGAGGAGGGGGGTCTGCTGGATCCTGCCTGTGGTTCGGGGGCCTTTTTGCTGCCTGCCCTGCATGTCCTCCGCAGCGAGGCGGCAGCCCTGGGGATGGGGGGGCCCGAAATCCTGGCTGCCGCCTCCCGTCTGGTTGTCGGTGTTGACCGCAATCCCCTGGCCGTCCTCGCCGCCCGTGTAAATTATCTCCTGGCAGTGGCCGATCTTTTTCCGGAGAAGCGGGTATCATTCATTCCACCGGTATATCTGGGTGATACAGTTCTGTCCCCACCCGGGGAGGTGGAGAAAGGGCGGTTCCGGTATATTATCGGGAATCCCCCCTGGATAAACTGGGAAACCCTGCCGGAAGATTACCGGGACCGGACTCGGCCCTATTGGAGGGAATACGGGCTGTACCGGCACCGGGGTTACGACGCTTTGCTGGGGAAGAGCAAAGATGATTTTGCCATCCTCCTCACCTACGTGGCCCTGGATCGGTACCTCCAGGAGGGCGGTACCCTGGCCTTTCTCATAACCCAATCCCTTTTTAAAACGACGGGGGCGGGACGGGGTTTTCGCACCTTTGTCCTCCCCGGGGGAACACCGGTACAGGTCGTGCAGGTGGAAGACTTGAGTGAACTTAAACCCTTTTCCGGGGCTAGCAATCGCACTGCTCTCATGCTTCTTGGCAAGGGGAGACCCACCCGCTATCCTGTCCCCTATATCCACTGGAAAAGCCGGGGCAGGGAAAGACCCGGGGAAGACAGTTCGTTAGCAGCAGTAAAAAGGGCGACCAGGCGGCTTTGCCTGGTAGCAAGGCCCGTTGACCCCCGGGATAAGACTTCCCCCTGGGTTACGGCCAGCCCCCAGACCCTGCCGGCCCTGGAGAAAATTCTCGGTCCTTCCTGCTACCGGGCCCGGGAAGGGGTGAACACCGGCGGGGCCAATGGAGTCTATTACCTTGAGCTCCAGGGTTCCACCGGTGTTGGCGGGAAGGTCTTGGTGAAGAATTTGACCCGCGGGGCCAAACGGCCTGTTCCGGAGGTGAAGGCCTGGCTGGAGGGCGAGCTGATCTATCCCCTGCTGCGGGGGCGGGATATCTTAAGGTGGCATGCCGAACCGGGGGCCTATATTCTCCTGACCCACGGGGAAGGGGAAAAACTCCAGGCCATCCCCGAGGCGGAAATGGCCCTTCATTATCCCAATACGGCCCGCTATTTGCAGCAGTTTGCCCCGATTTTGAAAGAACGCCGTACCCGGGTAGTGCGGGGTCTCATGGCCAGGGGACCCTATTACTCCCTCTTTGGGATCGGCCCTTATACCTTTGCCCCCTACAAGGTGGTCTGGCTGCGAATCGGCACCAGGATTACGGCCGCCGTCGTCAGCAGGAAGAGGGGAGGGGCTTGTACCCGGGAGCTTATTATCCCCAATGACAGTACTGTCTTTGTCCCCTTTGACCGGGAAGATGAGGCCCATTACTTTTGTGCCCTGTTGAACTCAACTCCCGCCCAATTTGTCGTGCGTACCACCTCGGTCCTTTCCACCGGCAGTTTTGCCTCCCCCCATATCCTGGAAAAGATAGCCATTCCCCAATTCGATCCCGCCGCTCCCCTCCACCGGAAACTGGCCGGCCTGGGCCGGGAGGCGGCCGCCGCGGCCCGGTGGCAGGGAAAAACGGGGATCCTGGAGGACCGGATTGATGCCGGGGCGGCGGAATTATGGCGCCTTACTGACAGGGAACTGTCCCTCATTAAGAAGGAACTGTTAACAGTTTACAGTTAGCGGTTGACAGTTGTGCAGGTTCTGTCAGGACCCGGGTAACAAAAATGGTGCAAGGGCTCAGGGTATAGCTCCTTCTTCCCCGGGAAAAATAAGGGCAAAAGGATGAAGGGGGTAAGGAGCTGTGAAAGGGCGGGAGAAAAGGGGAGGCAGACCCGGGCACCTGGCCTTCTGTCTGGTCCTGCTCCTGGTTATGGCCGGTCTGGTGGGCTGTCCCAATGGCGAGGAACCTTTAAAAAAACCACTCCCGGCTGCACCCCTGCCTGAACCCGATTACGGGCCCCTCCGGCAGGAACTGTCCCAGTATATCCAGGGGCAGGGGGGAAGGATAGGGGTTTACTTCTGCGATATCCGTTCCGGGGCCAGCTTCGGCATCAATGAGCGAGAACCCATAACTGCTGCCAGTTCCATCAAAGCACCTATTGTTCTCTATCTCCTGCAGCAGGTTGCCGACGGCAAGCTCAGCCTGGAAGATATGGTGGTCTACCAGGCCGCTACCGATTACAGCGACGGTGCCGGTGTGATCCAGTTTTTTACCCAGGACGGTACCCGCTATTCCCTGGGCGTGCTGGCCAATCTGGCCATCAGCGTGAGCGATAATATAGCCTGGAAAATGCTCCTCCGGCACCTGGGTAAGGAGAATATTGCCGCCTATTTTCGCTCCCTGGGAGGAGAGACCGTCTATCCCGGGGGGGCCAACGTTTCTACCGCCCGGGATCTGGGGATCTACCTGCAGGCTATCCTGGATTTTGCCGCTGCCCATCCCGATTTGGGAAACAGCCTTTTGGCTCATATGTCTCACACCATTTTTGATGAGGAGGGTATACCACCGGGGGTCCCGGACCATGTCCAGGTAGCCCACAAGGTGGGGACCGTGACCGGTGTGGCCAACGATATCGGCATTGTTTTTTTGGCTGACCGTCCCTACATTTTGTGCGTCATGACCGAAGGCGTGGGCCAGAGCGTCGATGATGGTTTTGCTGTCATTGCCGAGATTTCCCGGCGTGTGTATCGGTTCCAGGTGGAGAAGGTGCTGGGGGGCTGAGGGAAAGGAGCCTGCCCTCCCGTGCCCGGTAAGTTTCGGGGAATTTCTGTAATAGGCCATAGTTTCGTTCAATATCTTGATATTTCTGGGTGAGTTATCCCAGGGTATTTTGCTTAAGTCAAAAAGCTCGCCAATGTGCATACTAAGCTGGTCCAGGATAACAACC
>DUTA01000069.1 GCA_012842325.1 Bacillota bacterium
GGGAGGGTGGGCAGGGAAAGGAGCCGGGGGGGCCATAGAGGCCGGTGCGGATGTTGGTTATATGGACTAACAAGGGAGCAAACCTCCTTTGGTAAGAATCCCTTATTAATACATATGAAAAGCGGGCAGGGAACATCCTCTTCTTTGGGCCAGGGACAAAAGTATGCCTCATTGAATAGTATGAAGTACTCCTGTAATGTTCCCCGGTATACTTTGCTCTTTGGGGGTGGTAAGGACGGCGGCGAAAATAGCCCTCAGAACCCATCTCTTGACCCCGGGGGAAGATATCGTGGAGGTGGTTGAGCACTATACGAAGAATATAGCGGAAGCGGGGGATTTAATTGCCATCTGTGAAAGCGTGGTGGCCATAACTCAGGGCCGTATATTCCGGCCGGAAGAGGTAAAGGCCGGGTTCCTGGCCAGTTTTCTCTGCCGCTTTACCGCCCGGCACGGCAGTTTGACCTCCCCGGCCGGGATGCAGTTGGCCATCAATGAAGCAGGCCGCTGGCGGATCCTCCTGGGGGCAGCCCTGGGTGCTGTGGGAAAAATCATCGGGAAAAAGGGTCTGTTCTACTATATTGCCGGACGGCAGGTGGCCCTCATCGATGATGTGGCCGGGACCATGCCGCCCTTTGAAGGCTATATTGTTCTGGGACCCAGGGAGCCTGACCGGGTAGCCCGGGCTGTCTGGGAGCGAACCGGGGTAGATACCGTCATAGTCGACGTCAATGACCTGGGCTGTGTTGACATTGTGGGTGCCTCTCCCGGTGTCAGGCATGGGCTGGTGAAAAGTCTCCTGGAAGATAATCCCAGTGGCAACTATGATCAGCAGACACCCATTACCCTGATCAAGGACTATCTCAACTAAGGCGGTGATCAACAGGTGGTGAGGGATGATAGGCAGTCCAGGGCTCCTCTCCTGGAGGCCCTGGCCAAATACCTGGAGGATGGGGTTGTCCGCTTTCATATGCCGGGGCATAAGGGCGGGCGCAGGCTGGATCCCATGGTAAGCCGCCTGGTGGGGGAGCAGGCCTTTACCCTGGATATCACCGGTGTGGAAGGTATGGATGATCTCCACCAGCCCCAGGGAGTTTTAGCCCAGGCCCAGGCCCTTCTGGCCGGGGCCTTTGGAGCCGATTACTCTTATTTTTTGATCAACGGGACCTCCTCTGGTGTCCAGGCCCTCCTCCTTACCCTGTGCAATCCCGGCGACAAGATAATCGTTCCCCGCAATATGCACAAATCTATGATCGCAGGGGTGATTTTCAGCGGGGCCCAGCCCATTTTTGTGGCCCCGGAAGTTGATGCCGGCCGGGGCATCGCCCTGGGGGTAACCCCGGAGAGGGTCCGGGAAACCCTCGCCCGGCATCCCGATGCCAAAGGGGTCCTCTTCATCAACCCCACTTATTACGGTACCACCTCGGACCTGGCCGGGATTGTGGCTGCCCTGGCCCCCTTTGGCGTTCCCCTGGTCCTGGATGAGGCCCATGGCCCCCACTTTTACTTTCATCCTGAGTTCCCCACACCGGGCCTGGTGGCCGGGGCCGCTGCGGTCGCCCAGGGCATGCACAAACTTCTGGGGGGACTGACTCAGAGTTCCGTTTTACATCTAAAGGGGGAGAGCCTCGAGCGGGAGCGGCTGGAAGCAAGCCTCAGGCTCCTGCAGAGTACCAGTGCCTCTTATCTCCTGCTGGCTTCCCTGGACGGCGCCCGCCGCCAGATGGTTCTCCACGGCCGCAGGCTGTTGGCAGAAACCCTGGCCCGGGCCCGCCGGGCCAGGGAGGAAATAAATAAAATACCAGGCCTTTCCTGCTTCGGCAGGGAGGAGGCGGGAAGACCCGGCTTTGCCGATCTCGATGAGACCAAGCTGACGGTGACGGTGAAGGAGCTGGGCCTGACGGGGCAGCAGGTGGAGCTTATCCTGCGCTACCAGTATAACCTGCAGGTTGAGCTTTCCGACCTTTACAATATCCTCCTGATGGTGACCATCGGCACCACCGACAGTGATATCGAAAAGCTTTTATTTGCCCTGCGGGACCTTGCCGCCCGGCACCGGGAGTTTGCCGAAAGCAGGGAACTATTAGAGCGGGCGGCCGGCCTGCTGCGGGAGCCAATGATTCCGGAAATGGTCCTGCTTCCCCGGGAGGCCTTTTTCCACCCCTCCCGGGTTGTGGACCTGCAGGCGGCCGTGGGGCAGGTCAGTGCCGAGGTCGTCACTGCCTACCCGCCGGGGATACCCATTGTCTGCCCCGGCGAGCGGCTAACCCCGGAAATCATCGATTATTTAACCCTGATCAGGGAAGCGGGCCTCAGGATTTCCGGCCCCCGGGACGCCACCCTGGAGACCATCCGGGTCCTCCAGGGGTCAAGAGTATGAGTTTGCACCAATGGGGAACACACATGAAGAGACCTGTTTTCTTCTTCCCCGGGAATAAAAGCATATTGGCGGCCCAGGGTGCGTATATATTAAAAGAATTCTGCAGGGGCGTTTGTGGCGTCCCTTCTTTGTTAAAGGGGTGGAGAGAGTGTCCTTCCTCCGTGGCGCCCTGGTCCTCATCCTGGCGGGTTTTTGCAGCAAGATCATCGGGGCCATCTACCGGGTACCCCTAAGCTATCTATTGGGGGCGGAGGGGATCGGCCTGTACCAGATGGCCTATCCCTTTTACAGCAGTGCCTTTATCCTGGCGGCATCGGGCATTCCCGTCGCTGTGGCCAAACTCAGTGCCGCGGAGATAGCCCACGGCCGGCACCACAGAGCCCGGCTGGTTTTCCGGCTGGCCCTGGTCCTCCTGGCCCTCACCGGTTTTTGTTTTTCCCTCCTTCTTTATCTTTTAGCCCCCGTCCTGGCCAACAGAATTCTCAGGGATCCCAGGGCCCTCTATCCCCTCCGCGCCATTGCCCCGGCCGTCTTCTTGATCGCGCTTCAGGTCGCCCTCCGGGGTTATTTCCAGGGCAGGCAGAATATGGCTCCCATTGCGGGCTGTCAGGTTGTGGAGCAGGCGGTACGGGTTACAACCATGCTGGGGCTGGCCTATGCCCTCCTGCCCCGGGGGGTGGAGTATGCCGCTGCCGGCGCCACCTTTGGTACCGTTACCGGCGCCCTGGCCGGGGTCCTCCTGCTGGGGGTCCACTACCTCCGTGCCCCCCGGCCAACAGGTGGCCGACCCGCCAGTATCAAGGAGAAGGCGGCTATCCTGCGGGAAATAGTTCGCCTGGCCCTGCCCATTACCCTGGGGGCATTGATCATGCCGGTTATGGATACCATTGATGCGGTGATGGTCCCCTGGCGCCTCCAGACCATTGGCTTTTCCGTCCGGCAGGCCACATCCCTTTACGGGCAGCTGTCGGGGATGGCCGTGAGCTTAATCCTCTTTCCCACGGTCATTACAGCCGCCTTTGCCTTCAGCCTGATCCCGGCCATTTCCGAAGCGGTGGCTTTAAAGAGGGGGGATCTGGTCTCCCGGCGGGCAGGGGAAGCCCTGGGGTTAACGGTACTGGTGGGGTTACCGGCTACGGTGGGCCTCTATCTCCTGCCGGCGGAAATCTGCCAGCTTCTCTTCCGGACGCCGGAAGCGGGGGCCCCCCTGAGTTTTTTGGCCTTCGGTTGCTTTTTTCTCTGCCTGCAGCAGACAACTACCGGCATCCTCCAGGGACTGGGCCGGGCCGGTGTCCCGGTGCTGAACATTTTCCTGGGCGCCTGCTGCAATGCCCTCTTGAATTACTACCTGACGGCCATACCGGCCCTGAATATCAGGGGTGCCGCCCTGGGGACGGGGATGGGTTTTACGGTAGCGGCCCTCTTTAACCTGCGGGCCCTGGACCGCCTGGCTGGGATAAGATTAGATTTCAAGGCCATGTTATACCGGCCCCTGGCCGCCACCCTGGGAATGGCGGCGGCAGTGAAGGCGGCCTATCCCTGGTTTTGGGCCCGAACAGGGGGAAGCCCCCTGGCCGTTCTGCCGGCAGTCTTGCTGGGTGCCGCCGTTTACCTCCTCCTGGCTCTCCTGACCGGAGCCGTGCCCCGGCGTTACCTGACCTACATATCCAGCAGCGGGTTTCGGAGACGCCCTTAACTGTATTCAGGGCGATGGCCTTGCCGGCTTTGGCAGGGCCTGTCTTTTTTGACTAAATTGAATAGTAGCCGGCAGGGATTTTTCTTTTTTAGACGAAGGATAATTAAGTAAGATAATTGTTGCTCTTTCTAAAAGGGGCCGGGGCAATAATCCGGCAGGTTACCTAAGACTGCAAGGAGGAAAGAATATGAAGTATAAATTGGTGGCTATAGATATCGACGGCACCCTGGTGGGGGAGGATCTCGTGATCAGGGAGAAGACCCGCCGGGCCCTGCATCAGTGTGTTCAGCAGGGGGTTACGGTAACCCTGGCCACCGGCCGTATGTTCCAATCGACAAAGCCCTTTGCCGATAAACTCGGCCTGGCTGTCCCCCTGATCACATACAATGGTGCCCTGGTTAAGGATTCGGGGACGGGGGAAGTCTATCATCACCGGACAATTCCCCTGGAACTGGCCCGGGAGGTGGTCAGGCTGTGTAAGGAATTGGATCTCATGCTGCATGCCTATGTAGATGATGAGTACTATGTGGCAGAATACAATGACTGGAGCCGCAGGTATGAGGAAATCGCCGGGGTTAAGGGCTAGGCCGTCGGGGACCTGGAGCAATTCCTGACCCGGGAACCGACCAAGTTCATTATTTCCGAAGTCCCGGAAAAGCTGGATCAATACCTGGCTCTGTTGCGGGCAAAGCTCACCCCCCAGCTGTATTTGACCCGTTCCCGCCCCATTTTCCTGGAGATTCTCCACCCGGCCGTCTCCAAGGTGGAGGGGCTCAAGGTCCTGGGCGAGCGCCTCGGCATCGGGCTGTCAGAAATGATGGCCATCGGCGATGCCCATAATGACATTGAGATGTTGCAGGGGGTGGGCCTGGGTGTGGCCATGGGCAATGCGCCTCCCGAGGTCCAGGCCCAGGCCGATTGGGTAACGGCCGGGATCGAGGATGAGGGAGTGGTGGTCGCCCTGGAGAAGTTTATTTTAAGGGAGACCGGCCAAATCAATGATATAACAGGTTAAGAAGAGAAATGGAAGGGAGGCGAGGGCATGGTTCTCGAAGCTGACCTGCATGTGCACACCGTTGCCAGCGGCCATGCTTACAGCACCGTTATTGAAATAGCCCGGGAAGCCAGGAAAAAGGGTCTGAAGATTGTGGGCATCACCGACCATGGGCCTGCGATGAAGGGGGCGCCCACGCCCATCTATTTCAACAACCTGTGGGTTGTCCACCCCCAGGTGGAGGGGGTTGAGATCCTCCGGGGTGTCGAGGCCAATATTCTCGCGGATGGGGCCCTGGATCTGGAAGAGAAGTATCTGCGCCGGCTGGATCTGGTTCTGGCAGGCTTCCATTCCGAGTGCATAGAGCCGGGCTCCGTGGAGGAAAACACAAGGAACATGATTAAGGCCATGGAGAACCCTTATGTGGATATGATCTGCCATCCGGGGAACCCCAGCTTTCAGATAGACCCGGAACGGGTGGTCAAGGCGGCCAAAAGGTTGGGGAAAATACTGGAGATCAACAACAATTCCTACCGGGTCCGGAAGGGCAGCTATGAAAACTGCCTGGAAATTGCCCGCTGGGTGGCCCGGGAAGGTGTCATGATTGCCATCAACAGCGACAGCCATTTTGCCTACGATGTGGGCGAGTCCGACTGGGCCCTGAGCATTGTCAAGGAAGCGGGAGTGCCGGAGGATCTCATCCTGACGGCCAGGGCCGAGCGGGTGAAGGAGTATCTGAAGGAGAGAGGCAGGCGTTTGGGGGAACACACCGCGGCCGTTGTCTGAAGGATACGGGCGGTAAAAAGAGTATAGGAACCCGGGTAAAAGGAAGGATAGTAAAGGGAGGGGGGACCGGGACCGGACAGGGCAGGAGGGAAGACAGCTGTATCTCTTTGCCGATTACCACACCCACTCCCAGTACAGCCACGGCCGGGGAGACCTGGAGGGAAATATCCGGGCGGCCCGGGACCGGGGCCTGGAGGAGGTTGCCATAACGGATCACGGCCCGGCCCTGGCCTTTCATTTAGGAGTGAGAAGGGCGGAACAGCTGCTGGAGATTAAAGGCAAAATACGCCGCCTGCAGGAGAAATATCCGGAGGTGCGGGTTCTCTGCGGGGTGGAAGCCAATGTCATCAGCAGCAGGGGTGATCTGGATGTGCCCCGGGAGTTTTTGGAACAGCTGGATATAGTTCTGGCCGGCCTTCACCCCCAGATCTTTCCCCGTTCTTTGGATAATTGCCGCTTCCTGGCCCTTTACTGGGGGGGCAAAGTAAGCGGTTACCTCGACCGGCGCTCCCGGCTTTATAATACCCGGGCCCTGATCAACGCCGTGGCCAGGTACCCCATTGCCATCGTGACCCACCCGGGCTTAGAGCTGGCGGTGGATACCAGGGAGCTGGCCCGGGCCTGTGCCGCTTGCGGCACCGCCCTGGAAATTAATTCCTCCCATGGTTATTTGACGGCCAATTTTGTCAGTGTCGCCGCTGCCGAGGGAGTGAAATTTGCCATCAACAGCGATGCCCACCATCCGGAAAAAGTGGGTGTCCTGGGTCCGGGCCTGGCCATTGCCCGCCGGGTGGGCCTGACGGTGGCCGATGTCATTAACGCCAGGGAAGGGCCGTGACCCGGCTTGGAATTCCTCTTCGTCAGTAAACCTGGCTGCTGGCTGTCCAAATGCCAGGAACCAGCCGGGAGGAAAGGAGGTTGGGCGCAGAACAATAATCGGTTGACTGGGAACAATCACTTGTCTGAACCGTGGGGAAGCAGACGGTCAAACGGGAAGGAGGAAACAGAATGGCCAAATATATCATGGGTATTGATTGTGGTTTGACCAATTCGAAGGCGGCCCTCTTTGACCTGAACGGGAACGAGATTGCCGTCGCCTCCAGACGTTTTGAAGTCAGCAACCCGAGGCCTTCCTGGGTTGAAGGGGATCCGGAAAGGTTGTGGCAGAACACTGCCGACTGCATCCGGGAAGTCATAGCCAAGGCCGGGATCGACCCGGCAGAAATCGGCGCCATTGGCTTCACCGGCTTTGGCAACGGGCTCTTTGTCGTCGATGAAGAGGGCAATGCCATCCGCAATGCCATCGGTTCCAACGACGGCCGGGCTGTCGATATAGTGGAAAAGCTGAAGGAAGAGGGGGTCTATGAGAAAATATCGGCCATCAACGCCACTCTGCCCTTTCCCGGCCAGCCCTTCACCCTTCTCCGCTGGATCAAGGAGAATGAACCGGAAAATTATGCCGCGATCCGGCGGATCCTGCAATGCAAGGATTTTATCCGCTCCAAGCTGACGGGGGAATTTGTTTCCGAGCATAATGATCTGAGCGGCGGCGGCCTGATGGACTTTGCCAATAAGTCCTATTCCCGGGAGTTGATGGAGCTCTACGGCATCCC
>DUTA01000134.1 GCA_012842325.1 Bacillota bacterium
CTAGCTTAGGGTACTCTACGAAACCCTGGGTGATAGCTCTACGGAACCTCAGCGGCTTCAGCACAGCTTTATGAACACCAATTGTGGCGAGGTCTCTCGCCTACTAAAGCTTGACGCGTACGCTCAACTAAGATTTATTGACAACGCAGGGGAAGTATGATAAATTGTATTAGGTAATTCTGTCTTCAGATGCTTCCGTAGCTTGCTCTGAAGCAGCTTCTGGGGTAGGGAGGTGGAAGGAATGCGGGTTGGGATAACGTTGGCCTGCACAGAGTGTAAGCGGAGGAATTATGCTACCACCAAGAATAAAAGGACTACACCAAACCGGATCGAATTTAAGAAATACTGTCCATTTTGCCGGCAACACACCTTGCACCGGGAGACAAGATAGGTGGCGACATCGGGTTTAAGATGAACAATGCTGCCTGCCCCGTGGTCTTGTGGTTTCTACCTGCCCGTTGAGGGCTTTTTTGCTTAATTTATTTGGAAAGAGAACCGGTTCCAGTGTATAATGGCTTAAGGGATAAGACATATAAACATGTAAGGGTGTGAGGTTGGTAATGGCAGTTACCAAAAGATTTGGCAAATTGGGCGAGTTTGGCAGCCGGATCGTAAAGTACCTGCGGGAAGTGAGAAAAGAGCTGGGGAAAGTCCTGTGGCCAAGCCGGGCCGAGGTTTGGTCCTACACCGGCGTGGTGCTGGTGACAGTGGTGATGGTGGCAGGAATGATCTGGATTGTCGATTCGGTGGTAACCCAGGTGCTAAAGCTCATTCTGGTCCGGTAAGTTCTCGTTCTCAGGGGGGTGAGGGGACGTATAGACCCCGGCGCGGATGAAAAAAAATTGGTATGTGGTTCATACCTATTCGGGGTATGAAAACAAGGTCAAGGCGAACCTGGAGAAAAGGGTTGAATCCATGGGTATGCAGGACAAGATCTTTCGGGTCCTGGTTCCCATGGAAGAAGAGTTTGAGATCAAAGACGGTAAGAAGAAAATAGTCAAGAAAAAAGTCTTCCCCGGCTATATTTTGGTGGAAATGATTATGGGGGATGACTCCTGGTATGTTGTCCGCAACACTCCCGGTGTTACTGGTTTTGTCGGTCCCGGCTCCAAACCAATTCCCCTGGAACCGGAAGAGATCAGTAACATAATGAAGAGAATGGGTATGGATCAGCCCAAGCCTAAAGTTACCTTTGAAGTTGGACAGAGCGTTCGCATTATTTCCGGCCCCTTTGACAATTTCGTAGGTGTCGTGGAAGAAATTATGCCGGACAAGGGTAAGGCCAGGGTCCTGGTTTCCATGTTCGGGCGGGAAACGCCCCTGGAGCTGAGTTTTGACCAGTTGGAGGAAATCTAAGGTTGCTTGTGGGAGGGCTTTCGCCCGCCGCACCACATTTTCAGGGAGGTGTAAGTAGGGGTGGCTAAGAAGGTAATTGCCATCGTTAAATTACAGGTTCCTGCCGGTAAGGCGACACCGGCTCCCCCCGTTGGCCCTGCCTTGGGTCAGCATGGGGTAAACATTATGGCCTTTTGCAAGGAATTCAACGAAAGAACGGCGAACCAGGCGGGGATGATTATCCCGGTGGAAATCAGCGTTTACGAAGATCGGTCCTTTACTTTTATCACCAAGACACCGCCGGCGGCAGTGCTGCTCAAGAAGGCGGCCGGGATTGAAAAGGCTTCCGGTGAGCCCAATAAGGTGAAGGTGGCCAAGGTGCCCCGGTCCAAGGTGCGGGAAATTGCCGAATTGAAAATGCCAGACCTCAATGCCGCCGATATTGAAGCGGCCATGCGCATCATTGCCGGTACGGCCCGGAGTATGGGAATTGAGATTGTTGAAGGATAATTTCCCTGGTGGGAGGATTATTCCGTCAGCACCACTAAGGAGGTCATGTTATGAAGAGGGGAAAGCGTTACCAGGAACTTCTCAAAAAAGTGGACCGGACAAAGCTCTATGAAGCAGCGGAAGCCCTGGAACTGGTGAAGGAAACGGCCGCGGCCAAGTTTGATGAGACCGTCGAGGTAGCCGTGCGCCTGGGCGTCGATCCGCGGCATGCGGATCAGCAGGTGCGGGGTACCGTGGTCCTGCCCCACGGCACCGGGAAGACAGTCCGGGTTCTGGTTTTTGCCAAGGGGGAAAAGGCGAAGGAAGCCGAAGAAGCAGGAGCAGATATTGTGGGTGCGGAAGAACTGGCCGAGAAAATCCAGGGCGGCTGGCTCGATTTTGATGTTGCCGTTGCTACCCCAGATATGATGGGTGTGGTGGGCAAATTGGGCCGGATCCTGGGCCCCAAAGGCCTGATGCCCAACCCGAAGGCGGGGACTGTAACCTTCGATGTGGCCAGGGCAGTCCAGGAATTCAAGGCCGGTAAAGTCGAGTACCGGGTCGATAAAACCGCCATTATCCACGTGCCCATCGGAAAAGCTTCCTTTGCCACGGAGAAACTGGCGGAGAACTACAATACCCTGATGGATGCCGTCATCAGGGCGAAACCGGCAGCGGCCAAGGGCCAGTATATCAGGAGTATCACCCTGTCCTCCACCATGGGACCGGGGATTAAGGTTAACCCCCTGAAACCCCTGATTGCAAAAGAGAGTTGACCCCGGCCCGGGGGCATGTTATAATCACCATGCACAATTAAATACACTTTTGGGACCGTAGACAGCAGGTGCGCATGCTTAAAAGAGAATTCTGCCTGCCGAGGTACCGGTAAACAAGCTTACTGTTTATTTGGGCCTTCCTATGTCTGCGGGGGCCCTTTATTTATCTGGCGAAGGGGGTGGAGTAATGGCGCGACCGGAAAAGGAAGCAATGGTGGCGGAATTAAAGGAAAAACTGGAACAGTCCCAGACAGCAATCCTTACCGATTACCGGGGTCTCAATGTTGCCGCGATGACGGAACTGAGGCGGCGGATGCGGGAGCAGGGGCTGGAATACAAGGTTGTCAAGAATACCCTGACCCGCTTTGCCGCCCGGGAACTTGGTCTCACTGATCTGGAACCCTACCTGGAGGGACCGACGGCCATAGCTTTCAGCTATGAGGACCCGGTGGCACCGGCCAAGATCCTGATGGCCTTTGCCAGGGAACACAAACAGCTGGAGATCAAGGCCGGCCTCCTGCGGGGCAAGGTTATCCAACCGGAAGGGGTTAAGGGATTGGCCGACCTGCCGCCCCGGGAAGTTCTTTTGGCCCAGGTCCTGGGTGGACTGCAGGCTCCCATTGCCGGCCTGGTCAATGTGTTGAATGGTGTGCCAAGGAGCCTGGTTTACGTTTTGGATGCCATTAGAAAACAAAAGGAAGAGGCAAGTTGATTTGCTTTCCCGGCAGATGAATTATTACTGAATTATTAGTTAGGAGGTATGGAAATGACCAAGGCGGAAATTCTTGAAGCCATCAAGAACATGACTGTTCTGGAACTGGCGGAACTGGTAAAGGAGTTGGAAGAAGAATTTGGTGTCTCGGCTGCCGCTCCGGTGGCCATGGCCGCCATCCCTGCTGCCGGCGCTGGTGCCGGTGCTGCTGCTGAAGCCCAGGAGGAAGAACAGACGGAATTCGATGTCATCCTGGCCAATATCGGGGACAAGAAGATCCAGGTAATCAAGGTTGTCCGGGAACTCACCGGCCTGGGCCTCAAGGAAGCCAAGGATCTGGTAGACAATGCTCCCAAACCGGTGAAGGAGAAAGTCAGCAAGGAAGAGGCCGAAAATATCAAGGCCAAGCTCGAAGAAGTAGGGGCAACGGTAGAAATCAAGTAATACTATATAAGAATTTGCGGGCACCAGACTGGTGCCTTTTTTCTTTTCCAATGCCGGACAGCCGATTACTGACTACCTACTACTGATCCGCCTACCACCGACCACCCTTGAGTTTGACTTGGCGCAATTTTTGCTTGACTCCTTTACAACCATATGTTAGCATTATAAGATGCGATAAGAGTGCGGTTTTAGTACTGTAAATAGGGGGCAAGTTTGGAAAGGGCTGGCTATAAAAGTATAAGCTCTACCCGGAAAGGGTATTACTGATAGTATAGGTTATTTTTGCCTTTATTGCTATAAATGGTCCGTGGGGTATCATTCCATCTTTTTTTTCTTAGGGATAAATTTTGCGCGGAGGGGTGAAGTCAATTGGGTCAGCCTCTGGAGGTCGGTAAACGGACCCGCTACAATTTCGGCAGGATCAAAGAGGTGCTGGAGATCCCCAACCTCATTGAGATCCAGCACAGTTCCTACCAGTGGTTCCTTGAGGAAGGGCTGCGGGAGACTTTTCAGGAGATCTCGCCCATACAAGATTTTACCGGCAACCTGATCCTCCAATTCGTCGATTACAGCTTTGGCGAACCCAAGTACACGGTGGAAGAATGCAAGGAGCGGGATGTTACCTATGCGGCTCCCCTCAGGGTTCGCGTCCGTCTCATCAATAAGGAGACGGGGGAAGTCAAGGAACAGGAGGTATTCATGGGGGATTTCCCCCTGATGACCGATAAAGGTACTTTTATCATTAATGGCGCAGAGCGGGTCATAGTCAGCCAGTTGGTACGTTCACCCGGTGTCTATTTTTCCCAGGAGCTGGACCAGGGGGGAAATAAGCTCTTCGGCGCCACCATTATTCCCAACCGGGGCGCCTGGCTGGAGTTTGAAACCGACGCCAACAGTGTGATTTATGTTCGCATCGATCGAACCAGGAAATTGCTGGTCTCGGTATTCTTGCGCAGCCTAGGGTACGGAACCGACGCCCGCATCCTGGAGCTCTTTGACGGCGACGACCGGATTCGGAATACCCTGGAGCGGGACAACACCAAATCGGAAGAAGAGGGCCTGGTGGAGATCTACAAGCGCCTCCGCCCGGGCGAACCCCCTACCGTGGAAAGTGCCAGGGCCCTGCTGGAAAACCTCTTCTTTGATCCCAAGCGCTACGATCTGGCCAGTGTCGGTCGCTACAAGTTGAATACCAAGCTCAAGATCGATGTCCCCCGGGACGTCAAGCACCTGACCAAAGAAGACATTGTGGCCACCGTCCGTTACCTCCTCAATTTAATGGCCGGGGAGGGCAAGGTGGATGACATCGATCACCTCGGCAACCGCCGGCTTCGTTCCGTGGGGGAATTGTTGCAGAATCAATTCCGGATCGGCCTTGCCCGGATGGAGCGGGTGGTCAGGGAACGGATGTCCATTCAGGACGTGGATGTCATCACACCCCAGGCCCTGATCAATATCAGGCCGGTAGTGGCTGCCATCAAGGAGTTCTTCGGCAGCTCCCAGCTATCCCAGTTTATGGACCAGACCAACCCCCTGGCCGAGCTTACCCATAAGAGGCGTTTGAGCGCCCTGGGCCCCGGTGGCCTCAGCCGGGAACGGGCGGGTTTCGAGGTGCGGGACGTCCACTATTCCCACTACGGCCGGATGTGCCCCATCGAAACCCCTGAAGGTCCCAATATCGGCCTGATCAGCTCCCTTTCCACCTACGCCCGGGTCAATGAATACGGCTTTATTGAAACCCCGTACCGGCGGGTGGACAAGGAGAGGGGAGTAGTTACCGACGAGATCGTCTACTTAACCGCCCACGAAGAGGACGAATTTGTCATCGCCCAGGCCAACGAGCCCCTGGACGAAGAGGGACGCTTTATAAACGAGCGGGTCACTGTTCGCGACGGCGACCGCATCATTGAAGTTCCCCGGGAAGAAGTCGACTACATGGACGTTTCGCCGAAGCAGCTGGTCAGTGTGGCTACCGCCCTGATCCCCTTCCTGGAACATGACGATGCCAACCGGGCCCTGATGGGTTCCAACATGCAGCGGCAGGCCGTGCCCCTGCTGCGGACGGAAGCCCCCCTGGTGGGGACGGGGATGGAGGCCAAGACGGCCCGGGATTCCGGGGTGGTAGTGATGGCCAGGGAAGCCGGGACGGTGGTCCGGGTGACGGCCGATGAAATTGTGGTCCAGACCGATGCCGGCAACCTGCAGAGATATAAACTGTTGAAATTCCAGCGTTCCAACCAGGGAACCTGTATCAACCAGCGGCCCATAGTCAGAAAGGGGCAGCGGGTGGAGAAGGGTGAGGTAATTGCCGATGGCCCCTCGACGGACATGGGGGAACTGGCTTTGGGGCGGAATGTCCTGGTTGCCTTTATGCCCTGGGAGGGCTATAACTATGAGGATGCCATCCTGATCAGCGAAAAACTGGTCAAGGACGATATATTTACTTCTATTCATATAGAAGAATACGAATCGGAAGCCCGGGATACCAAGCTGGGGCCCGAGGAGATTACCAGGGACATACCCAACGTGGGGGAGGATGTCCTCAAGGATCTGGACGAGCGGGGGA
>DUTA01000070.1 GCA_012842325.1 Bacillota bacterium
GCCATTGAGGTACTGACGGAAGAGATGGACGATATGGTCTCAGTGCCCATTGTCGGTAAGGTGACTGCCGGGGAACCGATTCTGGCGGTGGAGCATCAAGAGGGCACCCTTATCCTTCCCAGGGAATTTGTTGGTACAGGAGAAACCTTTCTGCTGCGGATCCGGGGGGACAGCATGATTGGGGCCGGTATCCTCGACGGCGATCTGGTTCTGGTTCGGCGCCAGGATACGGCCGATAATGGCGATATAGTCGTTGCCCTCATAAATGGCGAAGAAGCCACGGTGAAGCGTTTTTTTCGGGAAAAGGAGCACATCCGCCTGCAGCCGGAAAATGAAAATCTGGAGCCAATTATTACGAAAGAGCTCCGCATATTGGGTAAAGTCATCGGCGTCCTGCGCCGCCTTTAGAGGCAGCCCGTGCGAAAAATTCCTCCCCAGCATTGTTCTGGGGAGGAATTTTTTCAACTAAACCTATTCCCGCCCAAAAACTTTCTTTCGCATGCGGAGGGACCGGGGGGTTAACTCCAGCAATTCATCGTCAGCAATAAATTCCAGACACTGCTCTAAACCCATCTCCCGGGGAGGGGAAAGCTTGGTGGTTATTTCCGCTGTCGAGCTTCGTATATTGGTCAGGTGCTTTTTCTTGCAGACGTTGATGGCCAAATCCCCGGGCCGTGAGTTTTCCCCGACAATCATGCCCTGGTAAACGGGTATCCCCACTCCAACGAAGAGTTCACCCCGCTCCTGGGCGGCCTCCAAGCCATAGGCAGTGGTGACCCCGGTTTCAAAGGCAACCAGGGAACCTCTTTTTCTGGTCGGTATTTCCCCCACCCTGGGGCCGTAGTGATCAAAGCTGTGATGCATGATACCCAAGCCCTTGGTATCGGTCAGGAACTGGGAACGGAAGCCAAAGAGGCCCCTTGTGGGGACGAAGAATTCCAAACGAACGGCACCGTTCTTCCGCTGCACCATATTCAAAAGTTCGCCCCTTCGGGCTCCCACGCTTTCCATCACAAGGCCCACATAGTCTTCGAGGATTTCAATAATTAATTTTTCAATGGGTTCGCACACCACCCCGTCAATTACCTTTTCCAAAACCCGGGGCCGGGAGACTTCAAACTCATATCCCTCCCGGCGCATGGTTTCGAGGAGAATAGACAAGTGCAGTTCGCCCCGGCCCGACACCACAAAGGTGTCCGGTGAGTCGGTTGCTTCCACCCGCAGACTGACATCGGATTCCAATTCCCGCAGCAACCTTTCCCTCAATTTACGGGAAGTAACATATTCACCCTCTTGGCCGGCAAAGGGGCTTTTGTTGACAGAAACGGCAATGGCTACCGTTGGTTCGTCGATGGGAACAAAAGGCAGCGGCAGCGGCTCCTCGGGGTCGGCAATGGTATCCCCCACATTGATTCCTTCCAGGCCGGCAACCACCACAATTTCACCGGCCGCAGCTTGTTCGGCAGGATCTTTTTTCAAGCCGGCAAAAACAAAGAGCCCTGCCAGCCGCTGCCGCTGCTTTGTTCCATCCGGTTTAATAATTACCACATCCTGCTTGGCCTCAATCCTGCCGTTTTGGATCCGGCCCACGGCCTGCCGGCCCAAATAAGGATCGTGCTCGATTATGGCCACCCCCACCTGCAGGGGGGCTCCCGCATCACCCCCAGGGGCCGGTATTCTGTCAATTATAAGATCGAAAAGGGGCTTGAGATCCGTTCCCTGTTCCCGGGGAGTTAAGGATGCAGTGCCGGCAAGGGCATTGGTGTAAACAACCGGGAAATCCAGCTGGCTCTCCGTTGCCTCCATTTCCAGGAAGAGTTCCAGGACCTCGTCCACCACCTCATCCGGGCGAGCATTGGGGCGGTCAATCTTATTGATAACCACAATGGGCGCCAAACCGGCCGCTAAAGCTTTACTCAGGACAAAGCGGGTCTGGGGCATGGGCCCTTCCACCGCATCAACCAGGAGCAGTACCCCGTCCACCATTTGGACAATGCGTTCCACTTCACCCCCAAAATCGGCATGGCCGGGGGTATCAACAATGTTCAGTTTATGTCCCCTGTAAAACACAGCCGTATTTTTGGCCATAATGGTAATGCCCCGTTCCCGTTCCAATTCGTTCCTGTCCAGGACCCGCTCTTGTACAACCTGCTTTGCGTGAAAAACACCGCTTTGTTTAAGCATGGCATCGACCAGGGTGGTTTTCCCATGGTCCACATGGGCAATAATCGCCAGGTTACGGATCAGTTCCTGTTTCATCCTGAACCCCTTTCCAGCACGGAGTATAATTCTGCTTGCTTTTTATGGTACTTTCGGTTGTTTTGTTTTTCCAGGTTACCCTTGCCCCGGGTTATACCTTTTTTATTATACCTCCAGCCGAATCCGTTGGCGAGCATATTTTTGCACTGTATATTTTGAACTCCTTCTGGCCACAATATAGGAGAGGTCAACAATGGTCCGCGTGTACCTCCAATCTGTTTCGATTGCGGGTATTACAAAGACCGTTGTTGGCCTCTCCCTATTTGTGGGCCACAAAGGAAAGTCCCTTAACAGTATTTTCCCCTAGAAGAACTTTTTCCGATCCATCCATTCCTGCACCAGACGCAGTGTTTCCCCAAAGCGCTGGAAGTGGACAATCTCCCGCATGCGCAGAAACCGCAAGGCATCGGTCACCAGGGGATCGTCGGACAGGTTGATCAGCCATTCATAGGTGGCCCGGGCTTTCTCCTCGGCCGCCATGTTTTCGTGCAGATCGGCTATTGGATCCCCCTTGGACTGGATATAAGTGGCAGTCCAGGGGTTCCCCGTCGCATCGACAAAATAAAGGGCCCGGTCGTGATCGGCGTAATATCCATCCATCCCATGGGCTTTTAACTGCTCCAGGGTGGCATCTTTAATCAGGTTGTAAACCAGGGCGGCAACAATTTCCATATGGGCCAGTTCTTCGGTACCGATATCGGTCAGGGCGCCTTTGGCCTCCGGTATGGGCATGGTATAGCGCTGGGTCAAATAGCGCAGGGAAGCCGAGAGTTCCCCGTCGGGGCCACCGTACTGGGTAATAATGTTTTTGGCCAACCAGGGGTTAGGTCCACTCACCCGTACCGGGTACTGCAGTTTCTTTTCGTAAAGCCACATTCTCCTTCCTCCCCGCTTAAAAAGTCATTTCCCAGGGCCATGGCTCTTCAATCCACTGCCAGGGATATTTACTATAGCCGTGACCAAAGTGAATTAAGGGTCCATAACGCTCCTGATATTCCTGACGCAGGGCAAACAACTCCTGGGTTACCCTGTTATAATCCTCCAAGGCGCGGGCGTCCCTGGGATGGGTATCAAGATAGAGGTTCAGTTCCAGGGCGGTAAAATCCAGAGCCATGATCTTCAGCAGCAATTCCCTGCGATCCCGCTGCATTATTCTTCACCCCTTCCCATCATTTCCTTGGGACGATATGGCAGATAAAGCTCCGGGAAGATGGTCCCCCGCATTAACCCATCAAAGGGGGCAAAGCGCCTTGTATATTGTTGAAAGGGCACATAGGCCCTGGCCAGTCGCATTTTCCTGTTCTCTGCCACCCTCCCAACCCCCTTTCAAATAGCTTTTCGCTATTATCCTATTCTTTTTGCGCCAAAATGGCCTTATAATCGGGAAAACATCAACCACTTTCACGGATAAAAAAAGGACCCTGCCGGGTCCCGTCGATACATTCCCCTGTGCTCCCGCCAGGGTTCTCATGAGAGGTTGGACCATTTTCCGCACCGGTCTCCCCAGTAGGCCAGGTTTTTCCCTTCCATCCGCAGGTTTACTACTTCACAGCGGTTGGGACAACCCTCACATTCAAAGCTGCCCACCTGATACCGAAGTTCGCTGGCGGCAAACCCCCGGAAGGCGGTGACAAAACCGGGCCGCCGCTCGGCTTCCTCCTTGACCAGGAGGGCAACTCCCAGGGCGCCCATTACCTTGTAATGTTGGGGGATAATAGGCTCGAAACCCAGGAACTTGGCAAAGGCCGCCCTGATGCCGGTATTGGCCGCCACTCCCCCTTGAAAAACATAGGGAGGCAGCAGTTCCTTGCCCTTGCCGACATTGTTTAAATAGTTCCGGACCAGGGCTTCACACAGGCCGGCAATTATGTCTTCTACCCGGTGTCCCGTTTGCTGCTTGTGAATCATATCTGATTCGGCAAAAACGGTACAGCGCCCGGCAATCCGGACCGGATTCTTCGCCGCCAGGGCCAGTTCCCCAAACTTTTCTATTGGTATTCCCAAGCGTGAGGCCTGGTGTTCAAGAAAGGATCCCGTGCCGGCGGCACAGACGGTGTTCATGGCAAAGTCGGTGACAATCCCATCCCGCAAAATTATAATCTTGGAGTCCTGGCCGCCGATTTCAAAAATTGTCTTTACTTCCGGTACCGAATGGATGCTGGCAACGGCATGGGCGGTAATCTCATTCTTGACCAGATCTGCCCCCACGACCACCCCTGCCAGATGGCGGGCACTGCCTGTAGTGCCGACAGCCTTGATTTCTATTCCATCACCCAGTTCCTCCGCCACCATCTTCAAACCCCTCTGGATGGCCCCAATGGGGTCGCCCTGGGTTCTAATATAAACGGAGGCGAGGACTTCTGTCCCGGGCCCAATAACGACCAGATTTGTGCTCACCGAGCCCACATCTATGCCAAGGTAACCTGCTTCCACTGTGCACCGGCTCCTTTCCTTTTCTTCTGCCAGAGGAGATCGACAAAGGCTTCCAGCCGGGTCTTTATCCCCGCCACCCCCGTCTGCTCATCCAAAAAAAGGGTTAGGACGGGAATGTCTAAGATGCTGCTGACGGCCGGAATAATACTCTTGGCAACAATTTCCGGGATACAGGCGAAGGGGGCCAGCTGGACAACGCCGTCAAAGCCGCGTCGGGCATAGAGAACTGTCTCGCCGATACTGTTTAAGCCATGGCCGCCCACCAGTTCCTTAAGATAGGGCCGGGCCGCCCTTTTGATATCCTTTTCCCCCGGAATCAGGGCATTGCCCCGCACCCAATCGGCCAGATAGATGGAGCGGTCGGCCAGTACCCCCATTTCCTCCAACAAGATCTGGACATTGTGATTGATGAAGGGTTCCAGTACCACATAGATCTCACCGATAATCCCGATCTTGAGCAGTTCCTTTTCCCTGTCTACGGGGATTTCCGCCAGCAGGCGGCGGCCTTCTTCCCGGGCCGCCTTCATTTCCGAAACCGTTGTGGCCGCCCCCAGTAACTCCAGGCACTGCTCAAAAACCTTTGTTGTCCTGCCCGGCTCCAATTCCCTCGGCCTGATCTGGTGGGAAAGCCTCTCCAGGTAATCAATGGCATTTAGTTTGACCCAGGCCCTGGATAGAATACCCAGCAACTTACCTATTCCAATCCTGGGGGGAAATAGCTTGCGCAGCTGCCGGTAAAAGTCCTTCAGATTCCGCAGGGGTGGTTCAAGGACGATAAAGTCTAGATCATACCCCAAATCAGCCAAAATCCGCTGGTGTAAAGGGGCATAATAGCCTGCCCGGCAGGGGCCGACCCCGCCGGTCGTAACTACAGCCTCGGCGCCCAGTTCTATTGCCTCCAAATAGGAACCCAACAGCACCTTAAAGGGGATGCAGGCAAATTCCGGGGCATAGCGGGTCCCGTAGTCGAGGGTGCGCTTGGTCGGGCGCGGGGGAACGATGGGTTCATGACCCAGCTCAGAAAGTAATTGCCGAAAAACCCAGTGGGAATGTCCCATATAGGGAAAGGTTATTCGCATGCCCTTTGCCTCCTCCACCTGACCATATCTACAAAGGCCTCTAATCTGGTATGTATTCCAGCTTGTCCCGTATGCTCGTCCAGGCCGATGGTAAGGAAGGGACAGGAGTGTTTTTTGGCCTCCAATTCAAGGAGCTTGTTAACCATGGCATCAGGACCACAGGCAAAATTACTGACATGAACAATGCCATCGATCTGAACCTCCCTCAGGTAGTACAACCCGGCCCCCAGAACCCGATTGCTGAAATGCCAGAAAAGTCCCTTGGGCAGGGAACGGATTTTAGTATAGAGAACCTTTTCCGGCACCATTTCCGGGGTCAATACCTTAACTCCCAAAGCCCGCAAGCGGGAAAGCAAATTGCCGTTCAAAAAATCGTCGTACAGGGAGTAGGGATACCCCAAAAGGGCGATGGTGCCCACCTGTTCTTTCCCAGGATCAGAAACCTTCCCCTTTTGCCCCGTCTCCAGAATCTCCATTGCCTCTTTGGGTGTAAAGCCTTGCAAGAGGAGGTTTTCATAGGCCGCCTGGACTCTTTTGCCCTTTTCCAATCCCTGCAAGACGGAAATGATGCTTGAATCGAAAGCATCTGCCACCATCCGGGCCAGGTTGACCCATCCCCTTACTTTTTTCCGCAAGTCTACCCGCGGTGCAAAAAGGGGTGGCAAGTCCTTCATACCGTACCTGACCATGTCGGGCAGGCCAAGGAATTTGGGACAGAAAGTATCCCCCTGGCTCACGTTCACCAGGCGGGGGACGAAGATTTTATCGACCCGTCCTTTCAGCTCGGCAACATGGCCAAAAAAAATCTTGATGGGAACACAGAGATCGGTACACGCTTCGGAGATACCCTCGTCCAGGATTGCCTTGGTAGTGGCGCCAGATTCTACCAACTCCCTCCCCAGGGTTGCCATTACCGTTTTCCAGAAGGGATAATAGGCATAGTAAGCCAGGGCCCGGGGAATGCCGATGGTTTCCACATCCTCACCCTCCCACCTTCTATTTCCAACAAATGCGAAGTAAAAACACCCGGTCGGGTGTTTTTATTACCTGGCCATCCTGGATATGGCAATTTTTGAACATCTCCCTCTTATATGGGGCACCGGTCTGTTTCTCAGATCATTTTCTTGGAATATACAGGTATCATTCTCCATCGCCCTCGAGAATTCCTGCCCCATATCACCCCGGGGCCAAATTCCTGTTATAATGCCAGGTACGCCGCAGAAATCATATGTTGGAGGGCGATTAGCAGGGCAGCCCGGACATGGCTGGCCGTCAACCCTCCCTGGACATAGGCAATATAGGGTTCCCGCAGGGGGGCGTCGGCACTCAGTTCAATGGACGCACCCTGAATAAAGGTACCACAGGCCATCACAACTTGATGGGTATAACCAGGCATTGGTGCCGGAACCGGTTTCACCATGCTGTCCACAGGGGCAGCTTTTTGGATCCCCTCACAAAAAGCCAGCAATTCATCCCTGGTCCGGAAGCGGATGGCCTGGATCAGGTCATGGCGCTCCTCCCCGGCCGCGGGGGACACGGTATAACCCAGGCTCTCCATTAACTGGGCGGTGAAAACTGCTCCCTTAAGGGCTTCACCAACTATATGGGGAGCAAGAAACAACCCCTGGTAAAGAAGTCTTTTGGTATCGAGGCTGGCCCCCCCTTCACCGCCTATCCCCGGTGCCGTCAAGCGCTCGGCAGCCATTTCCACCAGTTCTGCCCTGCCGGCAATATAACCGCCACTGGGGGCCAGGCCCCCGCCGGGATTCTTAATCAGGGAACCCGCCGTCAGATCTGCACCCACAGCCGGCGGTTCCGCAAGGGCGGTGAATTCACCGTAGCAATTATCGACCAGGCAAACTGTTTTCGGATTGGTCCTTTTTACCGCCGCCACAATCCTGGCGATGGTTTCCAGGGACAGGGCCGGCCGCCAGCTGTAACCCCGGGAACGCTGGATAAAGACCATTTTGGTCCTCTCACTGACGGCGGCGGCAATGGCGGCCAGGTCCGGTTCCCCCTGGGGCAGCAGGGGGATTTCTCTGTAGGTAATGCCATACTCCCTCAGGGAACCGGGCACATTCTTCTTGTGACCGATTACTGTCTCCAGGGTATCGTAGGGGGAACCCGTGGCACTGATAAGTTCGTCCCCGGGCCTTAAGACGCCATAGAGACAGAGGGCCAGGGCATGGGTCCCCGACACGATCTGATGCCGCACCAGGGCCGCCTGGGCGCAAAAGACCCGGGCCCAAATGCGGTCCAGCTTGTCCCGGCCCAGGTCGTTGTAGCCGTAACCCGTTGAGGGATAAAAATCCGTCTCCCTTACCCCTTCCTCCTGGAAGGCTTTCAATACCCTGAGCTGGTTGCAGGCCGCCAGGTCCTGAATTCTCTCCTCCTTCTCCCTTACCTTATCCGCTGCCTGCCTGGCAAGCAGGACTAATCTCTTGTCTATGCCCCAATCCTTTTCCAGCTGCGCCAGCATTTTTCACTGCTCCTTAGCCAATGATATATTCTTCCAGCCGGGCCAGGGTCACGGGATCAAATTCTCCTTCCAGTACGATCCCCCTGGCACTATAGGTTTCCTGCACCCTAAATCCCCGCTCCAGGGCCAGGTTGCGCAAAGCCCCGGCCGAATAGGGCAGCTCAATTCTCGCATGGGTATATCTGCTGCCAAAATGCCGGGCAATGGCCGCCAGCAATTCCGGTATTCCCTCCCCGGTCAGGGCGGAAACGGCCAGCCCTTCCCCCAGCCTGTTTCTCAACACCCCAATCATTTTTTTCTCACGGAGGAGGTCAATCTTGTTCAGGACCAGCAGGCGGGGAATGCTGGCCAGATCTAATTTCGTCAAAATTCGACAAACAGCCTCGTGTTGTTCCAGCACCTGGGGATGGCTGGCATCGGCCACCTCCAGCAACAGATCTGCCTCACCAATTTCCTCCAGGGTTGCCCGGAAGGCAGCGAGCAAATGCTCAGGCAGGTTGCGAATGAAACCCACTGTGTCCGTCAGCAATATCTCCCCGCCACCGGGCAGGGACACTTTTCGGGTGGTCGGGTCCAGGGTAGCAAAGGGTTGGTCGGCTACAAAGACACCGGCCCTCGTCAGGGCGTTTAAAAGGGTAGATTTGCCGGCATTGGTGTAACCAACCAGGGAGACAACGGGGATAGGGGATTTCCGCCGCCTCTGGCGCTGAACCTGGCGGTGTTTCCGCAGCTCTTTAATCTGCCTTTCCAGGAAACTTATGCGCTGCCTAATCCGCCTCCGATCCAGCTCCAATTTTGTTTCTCCCGGCCCCCGGGTTCCAATGGTTCCCCCGAGGCGGGACAATTCCAAACCCTTGCCGGTAAGGCGTGGCAGCAAATACCGGAGTTGAGCCAGTTCAACCTGAATCTTCCCCTCCCTGCTCTGGGCTCGCCGGGCAAAAATGTCCAGGATCAGCTGGGTCCGGTCAATTACCTGGCAGGGAACGAGGCGGTCCAGGTTACGCTGTTGTGACGGCGTAAGCTCCGTATCAAAGATAATGAGATCAGTCTCCAGTTCCCGACACAACAAGGCCAGCTCTTCTGCCTTCCCTTTGCCCACATAATAGAGGGGATCGGGAAAGGAGCGCTGTTGCAGCGTCTTATACTGAATCACAGCCCCTACTGATCTGGCCAATTCTTCCAATTCCAAGAGGGACTCCTCTGCTTCCCAGACCCCGCCTTCCTCCTGGGTGGCAACCCCTACCAAAATTGTACGTTCCCCTTCCCTGTTCTGTCCACGGACTGTTGTAATGGAAGGCCCTCCCTTCACAAGCAATTACTGTTATTATTATAGCATAAGGGCCAAGGGTTAAAACGGGCCAGCTGTGTTCTGAGAAAATAAAACTAATAATACACTAAACTTTATAACATAAGGAGTGAAGAATGATACACCTCTGCAGTTTTTACCCTATCCCCGCACAGGAGGCAGTATCCCCTTTCCAGGGATGCACGCCGCAATTCTAAGGGGGCCTGGGTCTGCCCCAGCCTTATACCCTCGCGGACACCCCAGCGCCGACCCCATATATAGCCCAGAAGCAGCATTCCCAGACCAATAACAATAATCAACCCCAGTCCGTTCATTAGCACGACCTCCTTTTTCCCGGTCCTTCGGCAAGACCATTTACCACCGGTGCCAGCACAAGGACCAGTACGGTTTTCCTCCAGTCGAGCTGGATAGATACTGCAACAGCGATAATGATTAAAATTAGAACCTCAATCTTTCCCCACCGGTGAACAAGGTTGGGGCGCCGTTCTTGCCAGTCTACATCCCGATCCAAATAGTCGTCAATCAGCTGTACAGCCGCCATTATGGCCAGGGAAGAAACCATCGGCTGCCATCCCCACAACAAGATTCCCCCGCCAGTTGCCAGTACCGACTCTATCCAGGCCGGAAAGGAGGTGGGCAAAATCAGGTTGGGATCTTTGCCCATCCCAACGGCATAGGCGGCCAAAAAAAGGGTGGAGGAAGAAACAGCATCCAGGGAGACGGCTACGGCAAAGAGAAGAAGACAATAGGCCGCCACACCCCGGCCCAGTTTTTGGGCCAGGGTTCTAGTCTCCGCCGCATCCCCTTCGGAGAGTTCATCCAGATAGTCATCGGTGAGCTTTATCACCATGCCCGTCAGAAACAGGGCAGCGGGCTGGAGAAGAATCCTAGGAATGGCGGCAGACAAAGGCCTTCACCTCTTTAAAGCCCCGTTTGTAAAGGGCAGAAATGGGGATAATATACAGCCCTGGCAGTTCCCTTATAAGCCGCTGCAGTCCCTCCCGGGCCCCGGGCAGGTCCATTTTGTTGGCCAGTATGCAGTAGCGGCCTCGCAACTGGGCAAATTGAGCAACCTGATAATCAACTTCCCCCAGAGCGGCCCGGGCCCCCTCTCTGGCTACACCCGTTGGGTCAATGATATGCAGGAGGAGATCAACCTGCCGGAGAGCATTGAGGGTTTGGGCAATGGCCCGCCTGACCTCTACATCCTGGTGAATGGTATCTATCAGACCGGCAGTATCCGTAATCTGAACCCTTTTGCGCCCCTTGCCATGGGGAATATCCAGCTGGACAGACTGGAGACAGCGGGTTTTATGGGGACCCAGCCCGGTCAGTTCCCGCCTGGCGTGGTCAATAGCATAGCGTTTCGCTGTGGAAAAGCCATTGGGAAATCTAATTACCAACTCGATTTCGTCGAGGCCAAGATACTCGGCAAAATTTATGACAAAAAGGGTTTTTCCCACATTGGCCCTGCCAATCACCAGGCATTCCTTCACCCTTCTTCACCATCCCGGATGTCAGCAAGGGTAATAGTCATCAGGTCTTTTCGCTCAAGTTTTTCCTCCCCTACCAGTCGTACCGCCTGGCGCCTGATAGCCCTCTCAATAATGTTCCGTACCAGGCGGGCATTGCCGGGGTTTTCCACATCTACCCCGCTGTAACGCCGCAGGATCTTAATCAATTCTTCCCTGGCTTCCCGGTCCATTTGGTAATCCCGCTGTTGCAGCATCAAGTCCGCTATCTCCAGCAGCTCTTCCAAAGTGTAGTCGGGGAAAGTGATGTGGATGGGGAAACGGGAGCGTAAACCGGGATTGGTCCGTAAGAAATGGGCCATTTCCCGCTGATAGCCGGCCAAAATAAGGATTAGATTATCTTTATGATCCTCCATGGCCTTTACCAGGCAATCAATGGACTCCTTGCCGAAGTCCTTTTCCCCGCCCCTGGCCAGGGAATAGGCTTCATCTATAAAAAGTATGCCGCCGAGGGCTTTCTTTACCTGTTCCCGGGTCTTTTGCGCAGTGTGGCCTATGTACTCCCCCACCAGATCCGCCCTTTCCACCTCCACCAGATGTCCCTTGCGCAGTACTCCCATTTCCCGGAATATTTTCCCCAGGATTCGGGCCACCGTCGTTTTTCCCGTCCCCGGATTGCCCATAAAGACCATATGCAGGACCAGGGGTTCCGTCAGGAGCCCTTCCCGGCGGCGGAGCTGCTGCACCTGGACAAAGGCCTGCAGTTCCCGGACCAGTTTTTTCACCGGCTCCAACCCCACCAGGGCGTCCAATTCCTGGAGGGATTGTTCCAGAAGCAATCTTGCTTTCTCCTCTTCCCCCCGGAAAGCCATCTGCTCCTCCTGCTGCCGGAGTATCTCCAGAGCCTCCACCGGGCTCATATCCCCCTTTTCCAGAAGGTAGGAAACCTTTCCGACGGAAAAGGATACCCGCGCCGGGCTGCCTTTTCTGACCACCTGGCCTCACCTCGTTCCGGAACTGATAGTATCATTATACGCAGACAGTAGTTGAGGTGTTCAAAAAAAGAAAGACCATTGGTGAAGCAACAAGAGATCCCCCAGCCTTTTTTCACTTATTGCATTCAGCCATTTGTTTTCCATCCCAACCACTCCTTTCCAACCAGGGATTTCGCAGGTCAACTCCACCTGTATTTGGGAAAAGAAAATCCCCTTTACCGGCACTCTGGTACTCAGAATAACCGGCAAGGGGAAACGACAATACCCCAAAGGCACACAGACCGAACTAATTTTTTGTCCAAGGGGTTACTTTACCTTGGATTGCAGTACTTTATAACCCTGCCTATTAATTGCCGCTTCTATTTCGGCCAGGGTAATCTTATCCTCATCAAAGTTCAACTTTACTTTGCTGGAGTTAAAGAGTACCTTTAACGTGTCCTTCTCCACACCATCCAAATCCTTCAGGGCGCCTTCGATTTTCTGCAGGCAGGAGGGACAGGTTAGAGTTTCCATTTGAATGGTTGCCGATTTCATCTTTCAGTCACCTCTCATTTTTATTATTTAACTTATACCCCAATAATCGCATACCGTTGAGAATAACGGCCAGGATACTGCCTTCATGTACCAGCATGCCTACTGTCATATTTACCCAGTCACCGAACAGTAAACCAGTCAGCAGGACCAGGACAACCCCGACAGCAATGGCGATATTCTGTTTCATATTCCTCGCCGTGGCCTTGGCTAAGCCCAGGGCATGGGGCAGGCGGCTGAAATCCGAGTTCATTAAGACGACATCCGAGGTTTCAATGGCTACATCGGTTCCTCCACCCATAGCAATGCCGATATTGGCTGAAGCCAGGGCCGGGCTGTCATTGACACCGTCGCCGACAAAGGCTACAATCCGCCCCTTCTCGACCAGCCCCTTAATATATTCCGCTTTATCTTCCGGGAGCATGTTTCCATGGGCTTCGGTCAAGCCCAGTTCCTGGCTGACCCGCTCGACAGTGCCCTGGTTGTCCCCGGAAAGCATGACCAGATTTTTGACCCCTAATTTCCTCAATCTCTGGAGAACCTCTTTCGCTCCGGAACGAACCCGGTCCCGGACACCCATCAACACTTTCAATTGTCCATCGACAGCGGTCAGGACGAGGGAATTGCCACTTTGCGCAAATCTGGCTATATCGGCCCTGGCCTCTGCGGTCAGCTCAACCTTTTCTTTTTCCATCAGAGAAACATTGCCAACAGCTATTCTGTGTCCGTTGACCCGGGCGACAATTCCGCTGCCCTTTATCACTTCTGTGTTTTCTACCGGCCAGAAGGTGGTTTCCCCTATTTCTTCCAAAACCGCCCCGGCCAGGGGGTGATCTGATTCCCTTTCGACACTGGCCAGATAACCCAGTACTTCCTCAATATCAGCGCCATAATACTTTGTTTCTGCCACCGATGGATTCCCTTCGGTCAGGGTACCTGTTTTGTCAAATACTATTGTATCCAACCTGCTGAGATCGGTGATGACTTCACTGCCCTTCAGCAGGACACCTTGACGGGCCCCGTTGCCGATGCCGGCAACATTGGAAACGGGGACACCGATAACCAGGGCGCCCGGGCAGCCGAGGACCAAAATGGTAATGGCCAATTCAACATTTCTCGTAAACAGCCAGGCAATAAGGCTTATGACCAGGACAGCCGGTGTATAGTACCTGGCAAAGCGGTCGATAAAGCGTTCGGCTTCTGACTTGGGATCCTGAGCTTCCTCAACCAGTTCAATGATTTTCGCAAAGGTCGTGTCTTCGCCGACCCGGTCGGCAACAATTTGAATGGTCCCATTATCAAGGATTGTCCCGGCGTAGACCTTGGAACCTTTTTCCTTGCCAACGGGAACAGACTCCCCGGTAATGCTGGCTTCGTTGACATATCCTTCGCCAGATACCACTGTACCATCAACGGGAACCTTGGCCCCGGTTTTCACAAGTAAAATATCGCCCACCGCAACTTCGTCCACGTCAACCTCTTGGAATGCGCCATTTTCCCCTAGTTTTAAGGCGCTCTCTGGTGCCATTTCCGTCAGTTCTCTGATGGCAGAGCGGGTTTGATTGAGGGTCCGCTGCTCCAAATAAGCACCGAAAAGGAAGAGAAAGGTAACAATGGCCGCTTCCTCATAGTTCCGAATTAAAAAGGCCCCGAGAACGGCCAGGGTAACCAATACATCAATACTCACTACTTTTACCCGCAGGGCTTGATAGGCCTGAATAGCAATAGGGGCGGCCCCTAAAAGGGAGGCGACAAGCAAGGACCAGGTAAAAACGTCCCTATTGGCCAGTGTCCACCTGCTGATAAAGGCCGTCGCAATTAAAATGCCACAAATCAAGGCAATGGTATTTTTCTTACTTAAAATAAATCTCAGCATGTCTCCCACCTAAACCCGTATCCCCATCGAGGGCCAGATAAAACAGTTCAGTCTTGGTAAGCTTTATCCAGTTCCGCCAGCATGTTATACACGGCTTCATAGGTTTCACAGACGTCGGCTGGTATGGCATAGTGATCGGTGATCTCCCGCAGCTCCTTGAACTCGTCATCCAGGTCGGGCCTCTCCCCTCCCACCCCATTAATTTTTTCCCTGATTGCGTCAAATACCCTGCGCACAGCATGAAACTCCGGATGGCTCCCGCCGTGGACCCGCTCTACAATGGGTACAAATTGTTCCAACCTGGGCATATTCCGTTCCTTTACTTCGTTGAAGGTGTTCATTATAATGCATTCCCCCCGCGCATTTATATTTCTTTGCTAAAGATAGTTTAGCATATCTTTCCTTGAAAGAAATTGATCCAGATCACGGTTTAACTATTATCCCCACTTGCTGTCAAGCTAACCGGGTAGAGTATCTATTTTTCCCTGCATCCTTTAAACCATCATTTTAAGCGGGCCCTCCATGGTCAACGGGGGCTGCCAAGGCAGATTTGTTCAAGCGCCGCGGCAGCCCCCGTTATTGGTTATCTACCCCTCAAATATATTTACTCCCTTCCCGCACACTGAGCTTGGGCAGTTCATTATTGGCGATGAAGTCTCTAACCGATTGGGGATTGGTTTTCGAGTATTCCCGCAAGGCCCAGCCGATGGCCTTCTGGATAAAAAATTCTTTGCTGGCGGAATGATACTTAATAAATGTATACAATAGCTCCTCATCGGTCCTTTCTTTGTACTTCAGCTGGAACAGCAGGGCAGCCCTCTGCAGCCAGAGATGATTGCCAAAGGCCCAGCCCACAATGGTTGCAGGGATTACTTCAGGATATTTTAAGGCAATGGTGCCGACGGGATGCTGGGCCAGCATATCGACGGTGTCCCACCAGGATTTCGTGGTGATCAATTTTTCCAGCAGGGGCAGGTCCCTTTTCCCGAGTTTTTTCAGGGATCTGCCAATATAATCCAGGGCGGCGTACTGGTATTCCCGCTCCTCCTGCTCCCACAGGGCCAAAACTAGGTCTTCCTGAAAGGGTTCGGTGAGGATGCCGCTTTCCTGGTAGAATAGCATCATCAGCTTTCTTCTGGCTGGTGTTTTAATCCCCAGGAAAGGGAACTGGTTTTTCATATATTTTGCCATGGGTACGGCATTTTCTCTATTCCGGTTTTCTTTAAACAAAGAAATCAGCTGATCAATTGCTTGCAAAACGTAAACCTCCCCGACAGGGGTAATTCATTGGGCAGATTCTGTTCACCCTTATATGGACGAAGGCTTACTCAAGATAACGGGTCCTGTATCCCTTCTCAGTCAAGAAATTAATGATCAGCCGGGAATGCTCTGCATCCCTGGTTTCCAGATCCAGCTCAACCTCGGCGATGCCCAGTTCAATACCCATTTTCTCCCGGTGATGATAGATATTGATTATATTGGCCCCCAATTGGGCCAGGAGACCGAGGAGTTGATAAAGCTGGCCGGGCTTGTCTTCGAGATAGGTGATGATCTTTATGCGCCGCCCCGCCTTAACCAGGCCCCGCTCAATAATCTGAGCCAGAATATTGACATCGATATTTCCCCCACTTAAAAGAGCCACTACTCTCTTCCCCTTCAGGGGCAGCTTGTTGTTGAGCAAGGCGGCGATGGGGGTGGCGCCGGCCCCTTCCACGATTAGTTTTCCCCTCTCCAACAACATCAGAATCCCATTGGCTATTTCCTCTTCATTGACGGTGACCACCGCATCAACATATTTTTGGGCAATCTCAAAGGTAAGCCGGCCCGGTGTCTTCACCGCTATGCCATCGGCCAGAGTCTTGACAGACGCTAACGTAGTTATCTTGCCCTGCTGGAGGGAAGCCTTCATAGAGGCCGCTCCCTCCGCCTCGACGCCAATCACCTCGATGGCAGGGTTCATCTCCTTGAGGGCAATGGCTGTCCCCGCAATAAGGCCACCCCCGCCAACGGGGACAAGCACCACTTCTACCTCTGCTAGATCGGCCATAATCTCCAGCCCAATGGTTCCCTGGCCGGCAATCACATAGGGATCGTCGAAGGGATGGATAAAGGTCGCCCCGGTTTCGGCCTGCAATTCCCGGGCTTTGCTGGCACAATCATCAAAACAATTGCCAAACAACTCCACCCGGGCACCATAACCCCTGGTGGCCACGACCTTGGCAATGGGGGCGTTTTCTGGCATCACGATGGTAGAGGAAATGCCGGCCGTGGTGGCAGCCAGGGCTACCCCCTGGGCGTGATTGCCGGCGGAAATGGCAATAACGCCCTTTTCCTTTTCCGCTTCCGTCAAATTCTTTATCTTGTTCAGTGCCCCCCTTATTTTAAAGGAACCCGTCTTTTGTAAATTTTCCGCCTTGAGATAAACCATGTTGCCACTCAGCTCGCTGAAGGTCCGGGAATAAGATAGGGGAGTATGGTGAATATCGTCTTTAATGCAGGCGGCGGCTTCCCGTATTGATGCCAGACTGACCTGCACTGTCCTCACCTGCCCTTTGCATGAAAAAATCCGGTTAAACCGGATTTTCCCAAATTTAAAGACCGGCCCTGGCAATGGCCTCTTCCAGTTTGGCCACATCAAAGCCAGGGATCTCCTCCTCGCCAATCACTGTGACCGGAACTCCCCGGTACCCCTTTCGGATGAGCTCCTGCCGGGCCTGGAAATCCGAGGCCACGTCAACCTCCACAAATTCCACGCCCTTCTGGGAAAGAAACTCTTTCACTTTAACACAGTAAGGGCAAGTGGGAGTCGTGTAAACTATCGCTTTCCCTGCCATCACACTGCAACTCCTTTCCGACAAAATATCTCACCCCAACAATCTTTCCCTGCCCGCTATCTTTAACTGGCCCCCAGCTGTTCTGTGGGAGCAATCCCATAGGTGATGGGCCGCGATGGCGTGATGGTAGAAATAGCATGTTTGTAGACCAGCATCTGTTTACCATCGGATTCCATAATTACGGTGAAGTTATCAAACCCTCTCACGACACCCTTGAGCTGAAAGCCATTAATCAGATAGAGGGTTACTAGTACGTTTTCCTTCCGCACCTGGTTTAAAAAACTATCCTGCAAATTCAACTGCCCTTTGCCCATAAATATCGCCTCCAGTTTATTAATTCCCCCGTGCTAGAGTTTATTCGCCGCCAGCCCTAATTTTCCTGCCACCGTGCTAGCAATATCTTCCATAAGCTTCTCCCAGGGTGTCTCTGTTACATTATACCAATTGATCCGCGGGTCCCGGCGAAACCAGGTCATCTGCCTTTTGGCAAAGCGGCGGGTGTTCCGCTGCAAGATTTCCACCGCTTCTTCCAGCTCGATCTTCCCTTCCAGATAAGGAATGATTTCCTTATATCCCAATCCCTGCATGGAATTGAGGTCTGGGGAATATCCCCTGGCCAACAAAGCCCGCACTTCCTCGACAAGGCCCCTGGCAATCATCTCCTCTACCCTCCGGTTGATAACAGCATAGAGGGCGGCCCTATCCATGGTAAGTCCCACTATGGAGAGCAAATAGGGGCTTTCTTTATCCTGCTCCCTCTCCCACTGGGAAAGGGGACGTCCGGTAAACTCATATACTTCCAAAGCCCGTATGATCCGCCGCAGATCGTTGGGATGGAGCCGTTCAGCCGCCACCGGATCGACGGGGCGGAGCTTCTCCAGAAGATAGGCCCCCCCATATTTTTCTCCCAGCCTTTGCATCTGCCGGCGGTATTCCCTGTTCACAGCGTGACTGCTGAAATTATAGTTGTCGATCACGGCGCTGATATAAAAACCGGTCCCGCCGGCCAGGATGGGCAGCTTATTCCGCGCCCAAATATCCCTGATAACCCTCTGGGCAAGCCGCTGGTAATCGGCAACGCTGAATTCTTCATCGGGATCGATAATATCAATCAGGTGGTGGGGAATCCCTTCCCTTTCCTCCCAAGTGGGTTTGGCTGTTCCAATATCCATGTAGCGGTAGACCTGGCGGGAATCGGCCGATACCACTTCGCCCTGCAGGCGATGGGCCAGCTGAATGGCCATTTTTGTCTTCCCCACGGCAGTAGGTCCAACAATGACAAGGAGTGGGATCTTCACTGCTTTCCTCCCCCAACAACACTTTCAGTTTCCCTTTGCGTCCTCCCTGGGCTTTGTCAGTTACACCCGTTTAAACCTCTTTTCCAATTCCTCAGCAGAAAGGTGGATAATGGTAGGCCGTCCATGGGGACAGGTGAAGGGTTGTTTCGTGCTGCCCAGTTGCTGGATTAAAGCCCCCATCTCCTCCGGGCTCAACACCCTGGCAGCCCTGATGGCACTGTGGCAGGCAAGGGACAGGGAAATCGATTCCACCAGTTCCTGGAATGGTTTCCCCTCCCCGCCTGTCTCCAAATCACCCAGTACGGCCAGGAGGATCTCCTTCTCCCGACCCCTGGGAATGACGGCGGGCACCGAATGGACAATTGCCCCCTGGGGACCAAATTCCTCAATGCCAAAGCCCAGCTGACGAAAGAGTTGGAGATTGTGCCTTAGTATTTCCCATTCTTTGTAAGGTAATTCCAGGGTAAGGGGGACCAGCAGATGCTGCCTCTCCCCCGGCGTCTCTCCGGCCTTCAGGAGCTCCTCAAAAACTATCCTTTCATGGGCAGCGTGCTGATCAATTATAAACAAGCCCGCCACACCCCGGGCAATTATGTATGTTTGATAAACCTGCCCCAGGGGTTCCAGGAGGGGAAAGGTTGGATTAAGTTCCCGCCCCTTTCCTTCAGGTTCCGGGCGGTACAAATGGCCACTGTCCCCTTTTCCCGCCGGCATGCCCCTGCTTTCCCCGGCGAAGATTGCCGGCGCCGGTCCTTCCGCTACTCCCAGGGAAAGGTTACTTGTTCCTTCCTTCCCAATGGGGCTCCTGTCTTGAATGGTATAGGTGACAGCGGGCCTTAACCCCGGGATAAGGTTGCTGCGGCCCAGGGCGGCAGCCACAGTGGCAGAGA
>DUTA01000071.1 GCA_012842325.1 Bacillota bacterium
CATGCCGGTTGTTATCCTGGACCAGCTTAGTATGCACATTGGCGAGCTTTTTGACTTAAGCAAAATACCCTGGGATAACTCACCCAGAAATATCAAGATATTGAACGAAACTATGGCCTATTACAACTGGGGGAGGTTCTCCTCACCCCGGCATTTCTTTTTCCGGTCTTAACTCCCTGTAATGATTCCTTTTTTTGCGCCTGTTTAATTCCTTGTCTTTTCTGTCCTTTGCCATCCTGCAAAACTGATGTATAATGGAGATGGTGGGTAATTGTGACCAGCCGAAAAGGAGTTTCCTTGCCCATACCGAAAGTATACTGAGGTATCTGACAAGGATAACCAGAAATGGAGGCAATAGAGTGGCTACACAATTGTGGTCAACCAATAAGTCGTACCTAATCTGGGAAGGGCAGACGGTAAAGGATGCTGTGGAGCGCTTTGCCGTGGAGAAGCAGCGGGCCCTGGTGGTTGTGAACCAGAGCCTCAAGCCGGTGGGTATCCTGTGGGCCCAGGCGGTCATGGAGTTCCTGGCAGCAGGAGGGCCTGGAACCGTGCCCATAGACGGGTTGGTGGACCCCCAGATCCTGCTCTTCCGGCAGGAAGAGGGGCTTCCTGACCCAGAACTGCTGGATAATAAGCTGCCGGCGGCCGTTGTGGATGACAGGGGGCGCCTGGTGGGGGTAATTGGCGAGAAGGAATGCTTTCAGGCCCTGGTGGAAGAGAACACCAGCCTGCGGGATGCGGAGATAGACCTGCAGGCCATCATGGATTCGGCCGAAGACCTGATGTGCATTTCCGACGGCTCGGGGGCCAAGCTGCGCATATCTCCTTCGGCGGAGAAGCTCTATGGTACGGCGGCTAAGGAGCTGGTGGGGAAAAACGTCCGGGATCTGGAACGAACCGGCATTTATTTCCCCTCGGCCACCCGCCTGGCCATAGAAAAGAAGTCCCGGATTACTGTCACCCAGGTCACCAAGTCAGACCGGAAGTTAATGGTCACCGCCAACCCCATTCTCAATGAGGCAGGGGAAGTGGTGCGGGTGGTGAGCATTTCCAAGGATATTACCGATCTGCACCAATTGGAGCAGGAGCTGGAAAATACAAAGGAATTGATGGAAAAATACGAAAAAGAATTGTCTGAACTAAGAAAAGTAAACCTGGATGACTACCAGATCATTGGCAGCAGCAAAGCCATGCAGAGTTTGCTGCAGCTTGCCACCAAGGTGGCCGCCGTTGACTCTTCTGTGTTAATCCTGGGAGAATCGGGCGTTGGTAAAGAACTGGTGGCGAAATTGATCCACGGGGAGAGCAAGAGGAGGAATGGCCCCTTTATCAAGATCAATTGCGGTGCCATTCCCGAAACCCTCCTGGAATCGGAACTTTTCGGTTACGAGAAGGGGGCTTTTACCGGGGCCAACCGGGAAGGGAAACCGGGCTTGATGGAGCTGGCCCACAAGGGGACTTTATTCCTCGATGAAATAGCCGAGCTTCCCCTCAACCTGCAGGTCAAGCTCCTGCGGGTCCTCCAGGAGCAGGAGATCGTGCGGGTTGGGGGAGTGCGGCCCATCAAGGTGGATCTGCGGATCATAACGGCCACCAACCGGGATATCGAACAGATGGTGGAGGAGGGAAGCTTCCGCCGTGATCTTTACTACCGTTTGAATGTGGTTCCCATTTATGTTCCCCCCTTGCGGGAACGGCGGGAGGATATCCCGGCCCTGGTCCACCATTTCCTGCAGCGCTTCAGCCACAGATATGCCCGCTCCCGGCAGGTGACCCCCGAGGCCATGGAACTTTTGTTTAATTATTCCTGGCCGGGCAATGTCCGGGAACTGGAAAATATAATCGAACGGGTTGTGGTGACCAGCGACAGTTCCCAGATTACCGTCGCCGATCTGCCGGCCGAACTGCAGCACGGTGACCGGAAAACCAAAAAAGTGGTGGTGAACGGGATAATTCCCCTGAAGGTGGCCACCGAGGCCGTGGAAGAACAGTTGATCCGCCGGGCCATGGAAAGATACAAGAGCACCTACAAGGCGGCCCGGGCCCTGGGCATCAACCAGTCCACCGTTGTGCGGAAGGTCCAGAAATACTTGAAAAATGGCACCGGCTAGTATGCAGAAGGGCATCCCCTAAATGCAGATAGGCATTATGCGGCACCGGGGGGTAGTTCCTCAGGCAGCATGGGCTGCAGGTGACAGGCAGCACGGGCGATGCAGAGCAGCATCGCCGTTTTTTTGGCGCCGGTGCCAGGGGCAGTGTGCCCTGTGTTATTGGGAATCGGGGCGGTTTCCCGGCCTTTGGCACCTCTTTTGCATGTACATATATATAGTGCCCGGTGAAAAAATAGTGTCGTGATCAGTCCAGGCAGAAAGGAGGAGTGGCTTGGGCAAGAAAAGGATCGAAACCCTCATTTTCGATTTGGATGGCACCCTGATCGATTCCCGCCTCGATATTGCCAGGGCAGCCAACTATACCCTGGCCCAATTGGGCCTTCCCCAGCTGCCTGAGGAAAAGATTACCGGTTTTATCGGGGGCGGAGTGGGGCCGCTGCTCAAGAAGGCCCTGGGTGAGAGAAGCAAGGAGCTTTTTGCTCGGGCCCTGCCCATCTATAAAGAGCGCTACCTGGCGCACTGTACCGACTATACCACCCTGTATCCGGGTGTGAGGGAAGTCCTCGCCCATTTTCAAGCCAAGGATATTGCCATGGCCACCAATAAACTGGTGCCCATGACCGTGAAGATCCTGGAACACTTTGGGATTGCTTCTTACTTTAAACTGGTCCTGGGCCCGGATTCGGTGCAAAACAGGAAACCCCATCCCGAGGCCGTCGAAAAGATCCTGGCCCATTTGGGAAAACCAAGGGAGACGGCCCTGATGGTCGGCGACAGCCACTTTGACATTGAAACGGGGAAAAATGCCGGCATCATGACCTGCGGCGTAACCTATGGTTACGGCTCCAGGCAAGTCCTGGAAGAGTGCGGGGCAGATGTAATAATCGACCGCCTGCAGGATTTGACCTTGTATTTCGAATAACGGCTCTGCCGTTCAAATAATCTTACTGTCAAGGAGGCTTTATCTCATGGCTGATAAAGAAAGAAGCGCACTGGAAAAACTGCTTGCGGCCAGTCCCGGCATGGAGGTCTGGTGGGATGCCTCTCCCCTGATCTTTGAGAAGTGGGCGGAGACCTTCCTGGCCAAACAGCCGCCGGAAGTGCGGGAATGGCTGGAACCCCAGGTCCGGCGCCTCTATGTGAAGGATGATCCGGCCAAATCCCTCTTCAAGGGGGTAACCACCAACCCGGTAATCACCAAGGCCGGTATCGACACCCTGCCCGAAATCTGGCACCCCTGGATTGAGGAGGAAATTAAGAAACACCCCAATCTCAGTGCCCCTGAGATCACCTGGCGGACTTACCGGGAAGCTTCCAGGCTGGGTGCCCAGCTCTACATGCCCATCTTTGAGGAATCCGGCTATAAATACGGCTACGTATCGGCCCAGGTGGACCCCCGGGTTCTTGCCGATACCCGGAAGATGGTGGAGCAGGGGCTGGGCCTGAAAGCCCTTTCCCCCAACATCATGGTCAAGGTGCCGGGCACCCAGGCCGGTGTCCATGCCATCTTCCTCCTGACGGCCATGGGTGTGCCCACCAACGCCACCCTGGTCTTCACTGTGCCCCAGATCCTGGCGGTGGCCGAGGCCGTCAAGCGGGGTAAGGAAGTTGGGGAGTACTACGGTACCGACTACAGCCAGTGGCGTTCCGTCATCACCATCATGATGGCCCGCTTTGAAGAGCGGGAGATTATGGCGGAACAGGCCCGGGAGCAGGGCTTTGAACTGACGGAAGACCTGATGCGCTGGTCCGGTACCGCCATAATGAAGAAGGGCTATCACCTGCTGCGGGAGAGGGAATACCCGAGCAAGCTCCTCCTGGCTTCCAGCCGTGTAGGCCCGGGGAAAGACCAAATCCGGCACCTGGCCGAAACCGCTGGCGCAAACCTGGTCTACACCATGAACCCGAAGTTTATCCAGGATGTCCTGCTGATCTATGCCGAGAAAGAGGAGTTTGAACCGCGGATCGATAAGCCCGTTCCCAGTGACGTAATGGAGAAACTCCTGTCCATTCCCTACTTCCGCCAGGGCTATGATGAAAACGGCCTGAAGCAGGAAGAGTTCCTCGAGCATCCGGGAACCATCTTTACCAGGAACGAATTCAGCAAGGCTATGAATGCCTTTGAAGAATTTGTGGCCGAAATGAAGGCAAAATAAAGGGTTGTTTTAAAGCCAGGGGAAGAGAGCTCTTCCCCCGGCCCCATTTCTCCAACAGGAAACAGAGGAGCCTGGGGCAAGGAGAGCAATACCTGTCGGGAAGGGTACAGGGAAAGGAGGATAATAATGACAAAGCAGCCGACCCCCATTTATGAATGCGACCTGCACTGCCACACGGTACGCTCCGATGGCAACGATACACCGAAGGAACTCATTGACAATGCAGCGGCCGTTGGTATGAAGGCCATTGCCATTACCGACCACGATATTGATCCACCGCGGACAGTTATCGACGATGCGGGCCGGGAAGTGGATATTGTGGAGTATGCCCGGGAAAAGGGTGTGGAGCTGGTCCTGGGGGACGAGTATTCATGTGACACCTATGTCGACGATGTGCACATTATCGGCTTTAATCTGGACTGGGATCACCCCCTGGTCAAGGAAGAAGTGGAGCGGGCCAAGAACAGCAAGAGCAATGCCTACAAGGAACTCTGCGAGATCCTGACCGAAAAGGGTATGCCCATCGACTGGGAAAAGGAGATTTTGGAGTACCGGGACAGTGAGGGGAATCTCCGGCGCCGGGATCCCGATGAGGTGCAGCGGAAGCACATCTTCGAGGCCATGGCCCGCAAAGGCTACGCCCCCACCTGGCAGGAGGCCAAGCTCCTGGTCCGGGACGACCCGGAGCTGAATGTAAGGCGGAAGAAGATCGATCCCCTGGATGCCATCAAACTGATTAAAACCTGCGGCGGCATCGCCGTCCTAGCCCACCCCTACCTCATCGACGAGGAGATAGTTTATCCCGATGGCCGCCGGCTGACCCGGGATGAGTATATCGAAAGACTTATTGAGGCCGGCCTCGACGGTATGGAAGCAGCTTACCCCTACAATAAGACCAGCTATAAGGGCACGCTGACCAACGAGGAGATTGAAAGGGAAGTAAGGGCCAAGTATACCGGGAAAGTCAAGTTCTTCAGCGGCGGTTCCGATTACCACAACGATGGCAAGAAGGGCGTAAAGAATCCCCGCTTTATCGGCGAAGGCGGGATCAGCTACGAGGAATTCAAGAAAATTTTTGGTTAACTGGAATTTGCAGCACCCTGTGTTTTAGCTAAGGAGGGGAACAAAATGCCATTAGTGACCAGTAAGGGCTTGCTGGAAAAGGCCCTGCAGGAAGGTTATGCCATTGGGGCCTTCAATGCCAACAACATGGAAATGGTACAAGCAATTGTGGAAACAGCGGAAGAAGAACGGTCACCGGTTATCGTCCAGATCAGCCAGGGGGCCATCAAATACGGCGGGGCCGATTACTTTGCGGCCATTGTCAAGGTAGCGGCGGAAAAGGCAACGGTCCCGGTAGTATTGCACCTGGACCACGGGATGGACTTGGCCACCAATCTCCTCTGCCTGCGGGAAGGCTTCAGCTCCTTGATGATTGATGGTTCCAAATTGTCCTTTGAAGAGAATATTGCCCTGACCCGCCAGGTGGTGGAAATAGCCCACATGGTTGGGGTTCCGGTAGAAGGTGAAATCGGCACAGTTCCCACCACCAAGGGAGAAGCCATTCCCTACGAAGAGCTGCGCCAGTATTTCACCAAACCCGAGGAAGCCCTGGAGTTTTATGAAAAGACCGGTGTCGATTCCCTGGCCGTTTCCGTGGGCAGTGCCCACAAGATGAAGGTCAGGGAGGCCATTTTGGATATCGAGCGCATTGCCGCCATCAGGGAAGCGGTGCAGATACCCCTGGTCCTCCACGGGGCTTCTGGAGTTAAAGACGACCAGATTCCCCTGGCCATTAAGGCCGGTATTGCCAAGATCAATGTGGCGACGGAATTGGGGAAGGCCTTTACCACCGAATTGCAGAAGTATTTTGCCAAGGATCCGGGACAGGTGGACCTGCGGAAATACACCACCCCTGCCCGCGCGGCGGTTAAGGAAGCGGTGCGGGAGAAAATCCGCCTCTTTGGTTCCCAGGGCAAGGCTCCCTTATACGAAAAGGATGAAGGAGCCTGGTCAAAACCAACAGTTTCCAGGGAAGCACCCGAATAGAATAAACGTGCCGCCCCCGGTGCAGTCCACCGGGGGCTTATACATATAAATATTGCCTTTTTACCCCTGTATAGGCCCCAGGCGGCCCACATATAATAGTAACTGCAGGGGAAAGGGGTGAAGGCAGTGGCAGAAGCCATCAGGATCGGGGCCAGAGATTATCTCCCTGCCATTCGCGAAGGTTTGCAAAGGGAGTTTCACCTTTTCCGGCGTGAAGGCCTGCAAATTGACATTAAGGAAGATGTGCGGGGCGACCAGGTATTTCTTTCCTGCCTTTTAAAGCAGGAAAGGAAAAGCCCCCTGGATAAAAAAGAGGCGGGTGACCTGTTCCGGCAGCTGGTAGCCAATGCCCTGGCGACGGTGATCATTTCCCACTGGGAAATGGCCCTGGTCAGGGAAATAGTGTATCAGCACTATAACTATTTTAACCGCCACGAACGGGAAAGAATCATAGAATTGGCCCTCCAGGGGCTGATGGGGGAGGGGAAAAAGGGGACGGAACCCCAGCTCTACAGGGTGCACCGGCAAAACCGGGTTTTCTTTCGCCTCCTGGATTATCTCAACGAAAACGGGGAAATCATCCTGGAAGGTTTCATTCGCTTTCGCCTCAAGGATTATATGGATGAGCTGCGGGACGCCGTAGACCGGGCTGTAGATGACCTGATGCTGGAGGAGGAGTACAGGGAGTTTATCCGCCTCCTGCGGTACTTTGTGGAAGCCCAGGAGCCCAGGCAGGGGGAGATTCACGTCCTGATCCTGCCGGGGAACAAATACCAGCTGCTGGATGGACAGGGGGATGCCCTCAGCGACGAGGAGCTGGAGGAGATGCTGGCCGACCTTGCCGGGGGCAATATTTCCGGCGAGGATCTCCTTATCAGCGCCCTGATCAGTTTGGCCCCCACCCGGCTCCACCTGCATTTGGGTTCCCCCCTTTACAACCAGGAGGTTGTGGAGACCATCAAGAAGGTCTTTGTGGACCGGATCCAGGTCTGTCCCGGCTGCTGCCTCTGCGGGGAAAGGGAGCGGGAGAAGGAGGAAAGAAGCAGGAGCAAGCCGAGGTGAAAAGCAGTTGGCGGGAGCCGCTTCTTAATCCAGAAATGGACAATTAATCACCTTGACTGGTGCAGGGTGGCGGGCAGTGACGCCCCGGCCAATGGGCAGGGAGACCATTTTCCTTGCATATTTGCCGGGGCTCTGTTATTATGTACCCTGGAACAATCACCGCACAAAGAAGGAAAACAGTATGCCTGTAGAAATAATTGCCCTGCCCCTTTTGGGTGGCCTGATCGGCTGGGTGACCAACCGGATTGCCATCCGCCTGCTCTTTCATCCCCGGCGGCCCTGGCGGATACCCCTTTTGGGCTGGGAACTGCAGGGGTTGCTTCCCAAACGGCGGGCAGAGCTGGCCCGGACGGTGGGGGAGACGGTGGAAAGGGAGCTCCTCTCGGCCGGGGATCTGGTCCAATTCCTGGGCCGGCCCAACTTCCGGGAGGAGCTGCTGGCTCAGTTGGCCCTGGTGGCCGGCGCAAGGTTGGACGGCAGGATCCCGGCCTTTTTCCCCCGCCAGCTGCGGGATATGCTCCTGGCCTGGTTTCAGGATTTTCTGGGCCGGGAGCTGGAGGTGGTTTACGATCAGATCCTGGCCGGGGTCCAAAAAAACCTGGAAGGGGAACTGGCCATCGGTGCCATGGTGGAAAAACGCCTGCTGGAAATTTCCCTGCCCGACCTGGAAGCCCTGATCCTGCAGGTGGCCGGGCGGGAACTGTGGCACATCGAGCTCTTGGGCGGCGTTCTGGGCTTTCTCATCGGTCTTCTCCAGGCGGGCCTGGTTTTGCTCCTCGGCCGGGCTTGACAAGGGGAGCGGGGCAGTTTATAATGGGGCTGATTTAGAATTGGATTTGGGGAAAGTGATGACTGGGAAGAGTAGGCTGGTGCCGGCGCCGGCAGAGAGGAGATGCCAGGGGCTGCAAGCATCTCCCGGTGCAGCCAGTACGAAAACCACCCAGGAGCGCCTGGCCGAAACTGCAGTAAGCCAGGACGGCTGCCGCCGTTACCGGTTGAGAGGGGGCAGGCCAGGGGCCTGTCAATTAAGGGTGGAACCGCGGATAACCCCGTCCCTGAGTGGGCGGGGTTTTTATTTTAATTGACAACGGGCAATGGACAATTGACAATTGTAACAGTCTATAGTGACAGTTTGCAGTTAACGGTTATTTAAGTTGGGGTAAAATGCAGGGGCGACCTGGGGTCGCCCGTCAGGTTTGGGTATTACATTTGCAATTTTATGAGGAGGAGAGGTAAAAAATGGATAGAATAGTAATTACTTTGCCCGACGGAACTGAACTGGAGTATCCCCGGGGTGTGACAGCGGAGCAGGTGGCAAAGGATATAAGCCCCCGCCTGTATAAGGAGGCGCTGGCCGCCAGGGTGAACGGGAAAGTGGTCGATCTGGCCACACCCCTGGAGGAGGACAGCCAGCTGGAAGTGCTGACCTTCGACTCGGAGGAAGGGCGCCGGGTCTTCCGCCACAGCAGCTCCCACATCCTGGCCCAGGCCGTGAAGCGCCTCTATCCCGAAGCCAAATTTGCCATTGGACCGGCAATCGAAAACGGCTTTTACTACGACTTTGACGTGCCGGAAAGCTTTACTCCCCAGGATTTGGAAAAGATCGAGGCGGAAATGAAGAAAATCATCGCCGCCGATTATCCCATTGTCCGGGAAGAGGTGAGCCGGGAAGAGGCCCTGGCCTACTTTGCCGGGAGAGGGGAAAAGTATAAGGAGGAATTGATCCGGGACCTGCCCCCCGATGTTCCCGTTAGCCTTTACCGCCAGGGGGACTTTGTCGATCTCTGTGCCGGTCCCCATGTCCCCTCGACGGGGAAAATCAAGGCTGTCAAATTGACCAGTGTTGCCGGGGCTTACTGGCGGGGGGACGAAAAGCGGGAAATGCTCCAGCGGATCTACGGTACATCCTTCCCCAGGCAAAAGGAACTGGATGAACACCTGCGGATGCTGGAGGAAGCCGCCAGGAGGGACCACCGGAAGCTGGGCCGGGAGTTGGACCTCTTCAGCATCCACGAAGAGGGGCCGGGCTTTCCCTTCTTCCATCCCAAGGGGATGATCATCCGCAACGAGCTGGAGAGCTTCTGGCGGGAAGTCCATCTCAGCCGGGGTTACCAGGAAATCAAAACCCCCATTATCCTCCGGGAAGACCTCTGGAAGCAGTCGGGACACTGGGACCACTACAAGGAGAACATGTACTTTACCGAGATCGATGAGCAGGGATATGCCATCAAGCCCATGAACTGCCCCGGCGGCATCCTGATCTACAAGTCCAGGCCCCACAGCTACCGGGAATTCCCCCTGCGGCTGGCGGAACTGGGTCTGGTCCACCGGCACGAACTCTCCGGCGTTCTGCACGGGCTGATGCGGGTGCGCAGCTTCACCCAGGACGATGCCCACATCTTTATGCTGCCAGAGCAGATCAAGGACGAGATCATGGGGGTCATCGATCTTACCGATTACCTGTACCGGATCTTCGGCTTTGATTACCATGTGGAATTGAGCACCAAGCCGGAGAAGGCCATGGGATCGGAGGAAGACTGGGAAATGGCCACCCGGGCCCTCCGGGAAGCCCTGGAGGAGAAGGGGATCGAGTACAAGGTGAATGAGGGGGACGGGGCCTTCTACGGGCCCAAGATCGACTTTCACCTCAAGGACTGCCTGGGGCGGACCTGGCAGTGCGGCACCATCCAGCTGGATTTCCAGATGCCGGAGCGCTTTGAGCTGGAATACACCGGGGAGGACGGGGAGAAACACCGCCCGGTCATGATCCACCGGACCTGCCTGGGCAGCATTGAGCGCTTTATCGGGATCCTGATCGAGCACTATGCCGGGGCCTTCCCCACCTGGCTGGCCCCGGTCCAGGTGAAGATCCTGCCCATTACCGATCGCCATCTTCCTTACAGCCGCCGGCTGGCCCAGCGGCTGAAAGAGGCCCGGATCCGGGTGGAAGTGGACGAGCGCAATGAGAAGGTCGGCTACAAGATCCGGGAAGCCCAGCTGAACAAGATTCCCTACATGCTGATCATCGGCGACAAGGAAGTGGAGGAAGGTACCGTCTCGGTCCGGTCCCGGTCCCAGGGGGATCTGGGGGCCATGGAAGCCGACCGTTTCCTGGAATTGCTCAAAGGGGAGATTGAAGCCAAGGCTGCCAGTTGACGGCGGCCAAGCCCTGTGCTATACTATAGTCAGCCAATTGCATATAGTTAGCCCAAAGTAGAAGCCATCCTGCTTCTCACCCTGCGCGCCCGCCGGGCTGCTACCAGGGTCGAGTAATCGACGGAATTCCTGTGTTCTGTTGCGGGTGGTATCACCCGCTTTTTTTTAGGCTAACTGGAAAATTTGAGGAGGTGACATGCTATTAGCAAGGATTTGCAGGTCAATGAGGGCATCCGGGCGCGGGAGGTGCGGCTGGTCGATGTCAACGGCCAGCAGCTGGGTATTATGCCAACCCGCGAGGCCCTGCGGATTGCCCGGGAACGACAGCTGGACTTGGTGGTGGTTGCTCCCAGTGCCAAGCCGCCGGTTTGCCGGATTATGGACTATGGCAAGTACAAGTACGAGCAAAGCAAGCGGGAAAAGGAGGCCCGGAAAAAGCAGAAGGTTATTACCGTAAAAGAGGTTCGACTCCGGCCTAATATTGATAAGCATGATCTGGAGGTAAAATTAAGGAGTATCCGGCGCTTCCTGGCCGATGGCGATAAGGTGAAGATCACGGTCCGGTTCCGGGGCAGGCAGATTGCTTATACCGATGCCGGCCAGGAACTCCTCGATGCCATTGCCGCAGAGATCAAGGAACTGGGGACAGTGGAGAAGGGAGCCAGGGTTGAGGGTAAACAGATGATCATGATCATTGCCCCCAGGCCGGACAATAAGCCGGAAAAACAGGCAGAAAAGAAGCAGCCACCGCAGCAGGAGAAGGAGGGAGTACAGTAATGCCGAAGATGAAAACCAGGCGTTCGGCGGCGAAACGCTTCAGAATTACCGGTACCGGTAAGTTCAGACGAAACAAGGCCTTCAGGAGTCATATTCTGGAGAAGAAGAGCCCCAAGCGGAAGCGCAAACTGCGTCAACCTGGACTGGTAAGCAAAAGGGATCTGAAACGGGTCCAGAGGATGCTGCCTTATGCTTAGATTCTTGAAGGACGAAGGAGGTTATTGGTATGGCGCGGGTAAAAAGGGGCGTCACTGCCCGTAGGAGACATAAAAAAATCTTGAAATTGGCCAAGGGCTACCGGGGAGCCCGCAGCAGGACCTTCCGGGCAGCCAACGAGTCTGTCCTCAAGGCCCTGTACTATGCCCGCCGGGACCGGAGGGCGAGGAAACGGGATTTCCGGAAGCTGTGGATTGCCCGCATCAATGCTGCCGCCCGGATGAACGGCCTCTCTTACAGCAGGTTCATCAGTGGCCTGAAGCGGGCCGGGGTGGAGATCAACCGGAAGATGCTGGCCCAGCTGGCGGTGGAAGACAGCAAGGCCTTTGGCGATCTGGTGGAAGTAGCCAAGGAAAAACTGAATGCCTAAGGAGAAACCTGGGGGAGACCCTGGGTTTTTTCTTTGCCAGGAAAGGGAACAATAGCAGCAGAGAAAAAAGGAGCGCAAAGGAATAAAGTGGGTGGGGCTGCCGTTGGGATTACTGGTATATGTGGAGAAGCACCTGACACCGCCGCAGATAGTTTTGTTGAGCTTTATCATTCTGATCCTGGTCGGTACCCTCATTTTAAGCCTTCCCTTCTCGGTGCGGGAGGGAAACCGCCTCTCCTTCCTGGATGCCCTCTTTACCGCCACCTCGGCCGTCTGTGTCACGGGCCTGACAGTGGTCGATCCAGACACCGTCTTCAGCCCCTTTGGCCAGGTAATGCTCCTGGTCCTGATTCAGGTCGGGGGCCTGGGCCTGATGACCATGACCACCCTCTACTGGCTGTTCCGGGGGCACAGGATCCAGCTTCGGGAACGGCTTCTGGTGCAGGAGGCCCTGCATTTGAGCAAGCTGGCCGGGGTGGTACGGCTGGTCCGTTCCATACTGTATACGACCTTTATGCTGGAGACCCTGGGGGCAATTCTGCTTGGCCTCTGGTTTATCCCCCGGGTAGGCCTGGTGCAGGGGGCCTTTTTGGGGCTCTTTCATTCTATTTCCGCTTTTTGCAATGCGGGTTTTGAACTTATGGGAGGGCTGGGCAGCTTTACCTCCTTTCCCGAGGAGACCTATCTTAACCTTGTCCTGATGGCTTTGATCCTGCTGGGGGGGCTGGGCTTTACCGTCCTCATCGACCTGTACCGGTACCGGCATATTGGCCGCCTCAGCCTCAACTCCAATGTTGTTTTAACAATTACCGGCGGTCTGCTCCTGGTGGGGTTTGGAGCAACCCTTTTCCTGGAGGGAAAGAATCCGGCCACCCTGGGCTCTTTAACTCCCTGGGGCCGGTTTTTGGCAGCTTCTTTCCTGTCCATCAGTTCCCGGACTGCCGGCATCAGTACTATTCCGGTTAAGGAAATGCGGCAGGAAACCCAATTCTTTCTTATCCTGTTGATGTTTATCGGGGCCTCCCCGGGTTCCACCGGGGGCGGGATCAAGACATCCACCCTGGGGATCCTGCTGGCGGCCGTCTGGGCAGTGGCGACGGGGCGGCGGGAAATCGATATATTTCACCGGCGCCTGCCCCACCCCATTGTTTTTAAAGCCCTGGCCATAGTGATCATGGCCCTCGGTATCCTGGTAACGGCCACGATTCTCCTTTCCCTGACCGAGGGCAAGGAATTCCTGCCGGTTTTCTTTGAGGTCAGCGCAGCCCTGGGTACCGTGGGGCTTTCGACGGGGATCACCCCCCATTTGACGCCCCCGGGGAAGCTTATTCTCATTGCAACCATGTTTGCGGGGCGGGTGGGGCCCCTGACCCTGGCGGTGGCCCTGGGGCTCCGGGAAAGGCGCCAGGCCCTCAAGTACCCCGAAGAGTGGGTCATTGTCGGCTGAGACAGGGGGAATGGCAGTGCGGACCAAGGGGAGGGATGCCCGTGGCAAAAAAGCAATTTGCCGTCATCGGCCTGGGTCTCTTTGGCAAGAGTGTGGCGACAACCCTCTGCAGCATGGGTTATAATGTACTGGGGGTGGATAAAAACGGGGAACGGGTCCAGGAGATGGCAGAGGTACTGACCCATGCCGTTGAGGCAGACGCAACGGAGGAAGGGGCCCTCCGTTCCCTGGGTATTCGCAACTTCGATGTGGTGGTGGTGGCCATCGGTGAGGAACGCGAGGCCAGCATCCTGATCACCCTGCTTTTGAAGGAGCTGGGGGTGGGATACGTCCTGGCCAAAGCCAAAGATCCACTCCACGGCAAGGTTCTCAGCAAGGTGGGAGCCGACCGGGTCATATATCCCGAGCGGGACATGGGCAGCAGGGTCGCCCGGCTCCTGGCGGCTGCCAATACCGTGGACTATTTGGAGCTGGCCCCCAACTACTGTATAGTCGAGCTCCGGGCGCCGCAGGACTTCGTCGGGAAGACCCTGGGGCAGCTGGAACTGCGGCGCCGGTACGGGATTAACGTCCTGGCCCTGAAACGGGGCAGGGAAGTCCTTATCTCCCCTGGCGCCGAGGATTATATTGAAGAGGGCGATATCCTGGTGGTGCTGGGGGAGCAGGACAAGATTAACCCCTGGGGGCAGCAATAGGAATTTCCGCGGGGAAGGGGGTGGAGCTGTGAAGGAGATCACTTCCCGGGCCAATCCGCTCTTGAAGTATGCCCGTTCTTTACATAAGGGAAAAAACCGGGAGCAGGAAGGGAAGTACCTGGTGGAGGGAATACGGCTGCTGGAGGAGGCCGTGGCTACGGGGGTAGACATAGAGGCGGTTTTTTTCACCGACCGACTCCTGGCCCGGGAGCGGGGGGAAAGGCTCCTCAGGGAATGCCGGGGCCGGGCAGACTGTTACCGGGTTTCCGAGGAGGCGCTGGCTTCCCTGGCGGAGACGGACTCCCCCCAGGGAGTGGTGGCGGTGGTGAAATATCCCCGCTGGGACAGGGCAGCCCTCCTGGCGGAAGGGGGCCTTCTCCTGCTGGTGGACCGGATCCAGGATCCCGGCAACCTGGGCACCATGCTGCGGACGGCGGAGGCCGCCGGCTGCCGGGGCGCCATCCTGTCCCCGGGCACCGTCGACCCCTTCAATGGCAAGGTGCTCCGGTCCAGCATGGGGGCGGTGTTCCGCCTCCCGGTCTTTGCCGGGGAAGATCTCCCCGCCCTGCTGGAGGAACTGAAGGGAAGGGGTTACCAGCTGGTGGCGGCCGACGTCGGCGGGAGCATCCCCTACTGGGAGGCCGCTTTTCGCCTGCCGGGGGCGCTGGTGGTGGGCAACGAGGCCTGGGGCGTGGGAGAGGAGATACTGGCCCGGGTCGAGGAACGGGTGCGGATACCCCTGAAGAAAGGGGTGGATTCCCTCAACGCCGCCGTGGCCGCAGGGATTATTCTCTACGAGTGGGCGCGGCAGGGGGGAATCATCCCCGGCGGCATTTGATTCCCTTTCCTTGTCAAAGGGTGGGGGGTGTGCTATAATTAGGGCCAAGAAAGGCCTCCAATCTGTAGAAGGGGTGTGGTGCAAGGGTGCTCACCGCTGACTTTTTCTGGAGGGTTTTTGAGGCCACCGGTTCGGTAATAGCCTATCTGTTATACCGGCAACTGTTGACTCAATAATGCTCTCATCTTGATATCTGCTGGGTAGATCCAGAGGGAAAAAGGCCAGGAAGGAGAGGAGTAGGTCTAAATTGCTCCACAGGGAGGGGATGTCAGCGACTGGAAGCATTCCTGGAAGCAATTGGATCGAAGTTCGCTCCGGAGCCGGCGGTTGAAGGCTGGTTTGCCAGCTGGGTAGGCCGTTCCGGTCCCCACCGTTACCGGGGATAGCAGCGAGAGGACGACTTGTGTCGTCAAGAAGGGTGGTACCGCGGAAGAGAGCTTTCGTCCCTAAAGAGGACGGAAGCTCTTTTGTATAGGAAAGGAAAAGGGAGGGTTAGCGATGCAGGAGCAACTTAAGGCCCTGGAAGGGGAGGCCAGGGGAGAAATAGAACAGGCGGCCACGCTGGAGCAGGTGGAAGAGCTCCGGGTCCGCTACCTGGGGCGCAAGGGCAAACTGACCCTGATCCTGCGGGGGATGAAGGACCTCCCCTCTGACGAGCGGCCGCTGGTAGGAAAATTGGGCAATGAAATCCGGGCCCGGCTGGAAGATCTCCTCCAGCAGCGCAGGATTTCCCTTCAGGAGAGCCTGAAGCGGGAGCGTCTGGAAAGGGAGCGCCTCGACGTTACCATGCCCGGGGCCAGGCCCCGCCTGGGGAACAAGCATCCCCTGACCCTGGTCTTGGAGGAGATCAAAGAAATCTTTATGGGCCTGGGCTTTTCGGTGGTGGAGGGACCGGAGATCGAGACCGATTATTACAACTTCGAAGCCCTCAACCTGCCCCCCAATCATCCCGCCCGGGATATGCAGGATTCCTTTTACATTACGGAAAAAATCCTGCTCCGGACCCATACCTCGCCTGTCCAGGCCCGGACCATGGAAAGGACGGCTCCGGCCGTCCCGGTGCGGATCATCTGCCCCGGAAAGGTCTACCGGCGGGATGCCGACAGCACCCATTCCCCCATGTTCCATCAGGTGGAAGGCCTGGTGGTGGACAGGAATGTTACCCTGGCCCATCTGAAGGGGGTGTTAACCCATTTTGCCCGGGAAGTCTTTGGGGCCGACCGGAAGGTGAGATTCCGGCCCAGCTATTTCCCCTTTACCGAACCCAGCGCCGAGGTGGATATTTCCTGTGTCATCTGCGGCGGCAGGGGCTGCCGGGTCTGTTCCCATACCGGCTGGCTGGAAATACTGGGGTCGGGGCTGGTTCACCCCCGGGTGCTGGCCATGTCGGGCTACGATCCGGACAAGGTTTCCGGTTTTGCCTTCGGCATGGGTGTAGAAAGGATTGCCATGCTGAAATACGGCATTGATGATATCAGGCTGTTCTTTGAAAACAACCTGCGCTTTTTGGAGCAGTTCGGCATCGGTTAAGGAGCTGACCAGGCGGAAAAAATCCTACCGGGAACAAGGAGGGAAACGGGCATGAAGGTATCATACAATTGGCTCAAGGAACTTGTTCCCCTGGAGTGCTCCCCTGCCCAGCTGGCCGAGAGATTGACCATGGCGGGCCTGGAGGTGGATAATGTCTACCGGCTGGGAGAGGACATGCCGGGGATTGTGACGGGAGAGATTGTCTCCCTGGAAAAGCATCCGGAAGCAGATAATCTGTACGTGGCCCGGGTGGAGGTGGGGGAAGCCGCCCCGGCACCCCTGCAGGTGGTGACAGGGGCCAAAAATGTCAAGGTGGGCAGCAGGATCCCCCTGGCCCTTCCCGGGGCTGTCCTTCCCGGGGGCCGGGAGATCAGGGAGGTCGACTTGAAAGGGATTGTCTCCCGGGGAATGATGTGTTCCGCCGAGGAACTGGGCCTGGAGCCCTCTCCGGCGGACGAGGGGGGCATAATGCTCCTGCCCTCCGACACGCCCCTGGGTAAGAGCATTGCCGAGGTCCTGGGGCTGGACGATTATGTCCTGGAACTGGACCTCACCCCCAACCGGGGCGACTGCCTGAGCATGGTGGGGGTGGCCCGGGAGGTGGCGGCCCTGACGGGGGCGAGGCTGCGCCTGCCGGATATTCCGGAAAGGGCCAGTTCTCTTCCGGCCTTTCCGGAGGAGGAAATAAAGGTAACGGTGGCCGATCCGGACCTCTGTCCCCGCTACACCATGCGCCTCCTCACCGACATTAAAATTGGACCCTCCCCCCTGTGGATGCAGCAGCGGTTGCGGGCGGCCGGGATGCGCCCCATCAACAATATGGTCGATGTGACCAACTATGTGATGCTGGAACTGGGCCAGCCCCTCCACGCCTTTGACCGGGACCTGATCCGGGGCGGGGAGATCATAGTGCGCCGGGCTGTGCCGGGGGAGAAGATTGTCACCCTGGACGGCCAGGAGCGGACCCTCACCGGGGAGATGCTGGTCATTGCCGACCCTGTGGGGGCGGTGGGGATCGCCGGGGTTATGGGGGGTGCCAACAGCGAGATTACCGCCGG
>DUTA01000072.1 GCA_012842325.1 Bacillota bacterium
GGCTGGCTTTCATTCCTTCGGCACTATAGGCATAGGATTTGGTGGCTACCACTATTTCCCCCGGCCACCGGTCCAGGGCCCACCTGATGTGGGGATAATTCTCATAGAATTCGGCTGTATCAACAAAGTTGATCCCCAGGGCAAAAGCCTGCAAGAGGAGCTCCCCGGCTTCCTGGCAGGATAGATCCCCCTGCAGGGGGCTTAAGGCAAGGCTGCCAAAACAGAGGCGGGAGACCATAATACCAGTATTCCCCAGGGGACGCACTTCCATAACCCGACACCTCTTAAAAAAGAAAGTAACCGCCTGTCAAAAAAAATTTCCGGTCCTGACAACCGGAGTTAAGAATGTTGCAGATAAAAGCGGACCAATTCCTCCAGAAGTTCATCCCGCTCAAGTCGCCGCACCAGATTACGGGCGTTCTTGTGATTGGTTATATAGGCAGGGTCCCCGGAGAGTAGATAACCGACAATCTGGTTTATGGGATTATACCCCTTTTCCTCCAGGGCTTCATAAACCTGGAGCAGGATATTGCGCGCCTGATTAAACTCTTCCTCTCCCTTCACCTGAAAACGCATGGTGGAATCAAAGGGTTGCTCCATGAGGTCTCACACCCCTTGTGTGAAGTCTTTTACTAATATATTCTTGTCAGGTGAAGGGATTTCCTTTTTTTCTGCAAAAGATTTTCCTTTGCTGCCTCTTATGAACCCAGCTGCTCCCGGATCACTTCCATTCCTCGAGCCAGGGCCTCCTCTAAACGGTCCGGCGCCTTCCCGCCGGCCTGGGCCATGTCGGGACGCCCGCCACCGCCGCCGCCGGCTACCCGGGCCACTTCCTTTATTATGTTGCCGGCGTGGAGCCCCTTTTCCACCAGGTCCCGGGACACAGAGCAGACAAAACTGACCTTATCGGGCTGGGCGGCACCCAGCAGGACAATGCCCGAGGGTAATTGCCCCCGCAGGACATCCACCAGGGAACGGAGCTCTTCCATACCCCTGGCCTCCACCGGCAGGGCGACAACCTTCACTCCGGCGACATCGACAGCCCTGGCCACCAGGTCAGACACCTGCAGGCGGGCCAGTTTCCCCTTCAGGGCTTCCAGTTCTTTATCCCGTTCCTTTATCCCGGCCAGCAGGGAGCCGATCCGGTCCGGGAGCTCTTCGGCAGTAGTCTTCAGGGCCGCGGCCGCCCTGGCCACAGTCCCCTCCAGGTTATTGATATAATCCAGTACTCCTTTACCGGTAACGGCCTCTATGCGCCTGAGACCGGCACCTATGCTGCCCTCGCTGACCACTTTGAAGGAACCTATGGCACCGGTGGCCGACACATGGGTCCCACCACAGAGTTCCATGCTGTAGTCCCCGATTTTCACCACCCGGACCTCATCCCCGTATTTTTCCCCAAAGAGGGCAATGGCTCCCAGCCGCTGGGCCTCGGCCAGGGGCATAATATTTATTTCCAAAGGAATATTTTCCAGGATCTTTTCGTTTACCAGCTCTTCCACCCGCTTCAGTTCCTCTTTACCCGGGGCGGAAAAATGGGAAAAGTCGAAGCGGAGCCGCTCCCCATCCACCAGGGAACCGGCCTGCTGAACGTGGTCCCCCAAAACCAGGCGGAGGGCCCGGTGCAGCAGGTGGGTGGCTGTATGGTTGCGGGCCGTCGCCCGGCGCAGCTCCCCGTCAACCTGGGCTTCTACCCGGGTGCCGGTCTTCACGGGACCTGCTTCCACCTTCCCCAGGTGGACAGTTACCCCTCCGGCCAGGGAGCGGGTATCTTTAATGTCAATCCTGATCCCCGGGGCGGTAATGGTTCCCCGGTCCCCCACCTGCCCGCCGCCTTCAGCATAGAAGGGGGTTTGATCCAGGACAATTTCCACCTCGGCACCGGCCGGGGCCTCGGCAACCAGCTCCCCGTCCCAAATTATGGCCTTGATCTGACCGGTAGCGGTCAGGGTCTCATATCCGAGGAAGGGGGTCGGCCCAAATCCGGTCAATTCCCGGTAGACCCCTTCGCCTACCAGCATGCCGTCGGCCTCCTGGCGGGCAGCCCGGGCCCGTTCCCGCTGGGCTTCCATGGCCCGGGTAAAGCCTTCCTCATCCACCTCCAGCCCTTCCTCCGCCGCTATCTCCCTGGTCAAATCCAGGGGGAAACCGTAGGTGTCGTAAAGGCGGAAGGCTTTGTCGCCAGCCAGCACCCTTTGCCCCTCTTTCTTCATTTCCTCCAGGTAAGCCGCGAGGATGTGCATGCCGGCCTGGAGGGTGTCCAGGAAACGCTCTTCTTCCTGCCTGATTACTTCCCGGACCCTCTCCCTATTCTCTTCCAGCTCCGGATAAGCATCCCGGCCGATGGCAATGACCGTGTCGGCCACCCGATGGAGGAAGGGCCCGTCGATTCCCAATAGTTTCCCATGTCGCACAGCACGGCGGAGCAGGCGGCGCAGGACATAGCCCCTTCCCTCGTTGCTGGGCAAAATGCCATCGGCAACCATGTAAACCACCGCCCGGAGGTGATCGGCAATCACCTTCAGGGAGACATCGGTTTCCTGCTGTTCTCCATAGGTTACCCCCGCCAGGGTGGCCGTCTTTTCTATAATGGGCTTGATTAGGTCAGTGTCAAAGTTGGAAGGGACCCTTTGCATGACGGAAGCGATCCGCTCCAGGCCCATGCCGGTGTCGATATTCTTCTTGGGTAGGGGGGTGTAATTGCCCTCTTCGTCCCGGTCAAACTGGGTGAAGACCAGATTCCAGACTTCCAGATAGCGATCACAATCGCAGCCGGGGGCACAATGGGGGGAACCGCAGCCCCGCTCGGGCCCCAGATCATAGTAGATCTCTGAACAAGGGCCGCAGGGGCCGGGGCCGATCTCCCAAAAATTGCTGTCCTTGCCCAGGCGGACAATTCTTTCCTCCGGGACACCGATCTCATCCCGCCAGATGGCAAAGGCCTCATCATCCTCTTCGTAGACGCTGACCCACAGTTTTTCTGCCGGCAGGCCCAATACCTCAGTCATAAACTCCCAGGCCCAGGCAATGGCCTCCTTTTTGAAGTAGTCGGCAAAAGAGAAATTCCCCAGCATCTCAAAGAAAGTATGGTGCCGGGCCGTCCGGCCCACGTTCTCCAGGTCCCCCGTCCGGACACATTTCTGGCAGGTGGCAATCCTGTGCCGGGGCGGTTTTTCCTGCCCGGTGAAATACTTCTTGAAGGGTGCCATCCCCGCCCCGATCAAGAGCAGGCTGGGGTCATTTTCCGGGATCAGGGAAGCACTGGGCAGGATCAGATGCCCTTTACTGGCAAAAAAGTCGAGAAATTTTTTCCTGATTTCATTTCCAGTCATCATCGCGAATACCTCCTTAGAAAATTAGTAACCCCTCGTCCAAGCCAAAGCAGGGACGAGGGGTATCCATTTCCCAACGCGGTACCACCCTTATTTACCGGCACCTCGCGATGACCGGCCTCAGGGAGTGTTCCAAGGAACACTCGACAGTGTAACGGCTGCCACCCGGAAAGACCTACTGTTTAATTCAGCCTCCCGGCTCCGGAAGGGCTTCCACCACCACACTCCCGAGGAATCTTCCAGCAGTCTGATTCCCTCTCTGGCGGGCAGGGCAGGTGTACTCTTTTCCATCCTCGCCTGTGGA
>DUTA01000073.1 GCA_012842325.1 Bacillota bacterium
CGGGGGTCCAGGCCGTAATTGGCCTTAACCCTCCGCCCGCCCCGGCCGGCCAGGACCGCCACCAGTTCTTCCCAGCTTGCCTCCCGGCAGGTTATCAGGTTGTATTCCCTGGAGATCTTCCCCAGGGAATGGGCATCGGAATTAGAAAGAAAGGTTAAACTGGCAGTCTCGGCGATCCGGTCGGCCATAGAGGTATCGGCACTCAAGCCCAGTTCCAGCCCGGGCAGGGAAGCCGGTATCCCGGCTGAAAAGAGATACTGTAAACGGCGGGTAGCGTGGCCGTACACCCCTTTGTGGGGGGTAAAGGCGTGGGCAGGGATGGTGATCCCGCCATGCTCGGCAGTGACGGCAACCAGATCCTCCAGGATCAGGTTAATCCGCTGGGTACTGAGATTTATATTTGTGATCAGGGAAGAAACCCCTTTGGTAAAACCGGTCAGGCTCTCCAGGTCGGGAAAATAGGAAATAATGTGGGCTCCTTCCCGAACTTCCAGCTCTACCCCCGGGATGAGGGTGATGCCGTTTTTGTACCGGAGGCCGCCCCCGGGCAGCTCCCGCATAAGGCCTGCCCGGCAGAGATGGTGTAATTCCTCCTGGACCAGGGGGCTGAGGGTGTCGACAATGCCAACCAGGTCAAGGCCCTTTTCTGCCCTGGCCGTGGTGAGGATGGCCTCCAGGGTCATTCTGGGAGAAGCCGTTACCTTGACAGGCCCTCCCCGCCAATTGGCACCCAAATGAATGTGAAGGTCGGCATAAAAATCCCTCAAACCTCTGCCGGCCCCCTGTTCCTCTCCCAGGCCGCCAGCAGGATGCCGACAATGGTCTTGGCGTCCCGGATCTCACCCCTCTTGATCATTTCCAGGGCAAGGGTGAGGGGTACCAGAAAAGTATGGATGGTCTCATCGGGGTCCAGGGCCTGTTCCCCTGCCGCCAGTCCCCGGGCCAGGAATAAATGCAAGATCTCACTGGCGAAACCGGGGCTTGTATAGAAGCTTGTCAATTTTTCCCAGGAAGTCGCCGTATAACCCGTTTCCTCCGCCAGTTCCCGGCTGGCGCAGTGCCGGGGATCCTCACCGGCTTCCAGCTTCCCGGCGGGGATTTCCCACATTTCCTCTCCCGTAGCCTGCCGGTACTGTTTTATTAAGACAACTTCTTCCCTGTCCGTTAAGGCAATTATTGCCACCGCCCCGGGATGCTCCACCACCTCCCGGGTTGCTTCCCGCCCGTCGGGAAGCTGGACCTGATCAATCCGGAGGTTAATTATTCTGCCCCGGTACAGATAATCCCTTGTCAGGGTCTTTTCTCTCATTTGGCCATCGCTCCTAAAAATATAGTATAAAATGCCGTCCATGCTCCATACACTATAATAGAAAAACCATGCCTGCCGCCAGAAAAGGGGTGCTGCCATGCAGGTGCTGGTGACTGCCAGGGGGTTATTCTTGCAGGGAACCGGCCGGGAGATACTGGCCCAGCTGGAACGCTTCAGGGGTCGTTACCTGACCCTGGGGGAACTCCTCTGGCACGAGCAAGGTGGAGTTCCCAGGCAATAACGCCGGCTGCCGCCGCAGCAGCAAAGAAACTGCTTTCCTCCTCCATGCCCCGTCCCATGGTCGTAACCTTTATTCCCAGGTCGGACAGGCATGCCAGCCCTTTCCTGCCATCGGCCATCACCACCCGGTGTTTCTGCCACACGCCCTCTGCCGCCAGCTGCTCCCTGATCTGCCAGTATTCCTCCCGGGGCAAATAGGGCAGGGCCAGGATGGCCGGCCGCAGGGCCACCCTTCCCAGGGCGGTCAGGGTATGGTGGCTCACTCCCCGGTGCCGCGGCCTCTTATCGGCGAAGCTGATCCTGGGCACAGCCACCGGCAGGCCCTGAAGGATGGAAACGGCATTAACTATCTCTCCCAGCTCCAGGCCGGAAAAACCGTATTTTGTTCCCGTCCCCACGATACCCGGGCCCATGCAGGCAATGGCCACATCTGCCTTCAGGACATGCCGGGCGGCAAGGAGGCCGCTGTAGAGGTTGACAGCCTCCAGGTCCCCCCCAAAGGCATGGCCCACGGTAATGGTATGATCGAGGAGGCCGGAAGCCCGGAGGCGGGCTACCAGCTGGCTCCAGGCCAGGGGCAGGGCGGCACCATCGGTCATGATATAGACGAGGCGCGCCCGGTGGCGGGAGCGCCATTTTACGGCCGCCGCTGCCGCCGGGAGCATGCTGTGGAGAGAACCGCAGATTACCGGCAGATTGTGCAGGGACTCGGCCCCTGCCAGCACGGCATGGTGAGGGCTGTCTTCCTCTTCCACCGCCAGGCAGGAAAACTGGCAGGGGGTGTAGCGCAGCTTCATTATATGGCCCGGTTCCCGGGGTCCTTCCCTCCCCTCCTCCTTGCCCACTATGTGGATGACAAAATCGTAGCCCCCCGTACCAAGGCTCAGTATCCGGGCCGTCTTATTAACCACCACTGTGTCGCCCAGGGCAACGGTACCCGTCAATGCCTCGTAGTTAATGGCCCTGGCCAGCCTGGGACCCCTGGCAACGAGGATTTCTGTCACTCCCGGCCGGCGGGCGGTTATGGCAACTACCCTGCCGGTGTCCCGCAGTAAGATGGTTTATCCCTCCCGTGAGAATGGTTGGCTGAACCGCCACCGAACAATGGGGGCATCCTTTTTCTAGTATACCACCGGAAGGAGCACAAATCATACATATTTTCTCTTTCTTACCGCCGGGGCCGGGCCAGGGAACAAGGGGCCAGCCCGTCCGGCAGGGGGGAAGGGGGGAAAAATTTGGGGGCCGGTTAAGGCCCCCTGTAGTTTCTTAAGCTTTTACTTCCTGTGCCCCCCGTTGGATAGCCTGGAGATTTAAGGGGATCAGGCTGTGCCGGTGTTCAGGAAGGACTTTTTTCAGGACCTCCTCCAGGGTGGAGAAGGATGCGATGCCGGTCAACTGGACCAGTGCCCCCAGGGCCACCATGTTGGTCACCCGGATATTGCCCAGCTCGCTGGCAATTTCCGTCGCCGGTAGCGCCACGGCCTTGATGTCATCCCGCCGGGGCTCCCTGTCGACCAGGGAACTGTTGATCAGGAGCAGGCCGCCGGGCTTTACCATCGGTTCAAACTTATCCAGGGAGGGCAGATTGAGGGCGATGACACAACTGGGCTGGGAGACCACGGGGGAACCGATTTCCTCGTCGCTGATTACCACCGTACAGTTGGCAGTGCCTCCCCGCATTTCCGGACCATAAGAGGGCATCCAGGATACCTGTTTACCTTCCAGCATCCCGGCATAAGCCAGCATCTGCCCCAGGAGGAGTACACCCTGCCCGCCGAAGCCGGCGATGATAAATTCCTGCTTCACCCCTATTTCACCTCCCCGGGTACTTTGAATTCACCCAATGGATAATAAGGTATCATCTTCTCGTCTACCCATTCCATGGCCTTTGCCGGCTGGAGACCCCAGTTGGTGGGGCAGGTGGAAAGGATTTCCACCATTCCAAAGCCCAGATCATCGATTTGAACCATAAAGGCCTGCTTGATCGCCTTTTTGGCCTTCATAATGTTGGCCGGTTTATTGACAGCAACCCTGGCCAGATAACTGACACCGGGCAGGGTGGCCAGCATTTCCGCCATCCGCATGGGGTGCCCTGCTTGTTTGATGTCCCGGCCCCGGGGCGAAGTGGCCGTTACCTGCCCCTCCAGGGTCGTCGGGGCCATCTGTCCTCCCGTCATACCATAAATGGCATTGTTGACATAAATGACCGTTATGCGCTCTCCCCTGTTGGCAGCATGGACTATTTCCGCAGTGCCGATGGACGCCAGGTCCCCGTCTCCCTGGTATGTGAAAACAACTCGATCGGGCAGGGCCCGCTTAATGCCGGTGGCGACGGCGGGCGCCCGGCCGTGGGCCGCCTGCTGCCAGTCACATTCCAGGTAATTGTAAGCCAGGACCGCACAACCTACCGGTGCCACCCCGATGGTACGCTCCAGGATACCCAGTTCATCGATAACTTCCGCCACCAGACGATGAATGATGCCGTGGGTGCAGCCGGGGCAATAATGGGTGGTGACATCGCTCAAAGCCCTGGGGCGTTCAAATACGACCTTCATTCTGCCACCTCCTTGCCGGCAACCTTCACTATTTCCCTGCAGATCTCCTCGGGAGTGGGCATCATTCCCCCGGTTCTGCCGTAGAAGTAAACGGGCCGCTTGCCATTGACGGCCAAACGAACATCTTCAACCATCTGACCGGCACTCAGTTCCACCGTTAAGAGGGCCTTTGCCCCTTCCGCCGCCTGGGCTATCGCCTCCGTGGGGAAGGGGAAGAGGGTGATGGGACGCAGGAGGCCGGCGGCGATTCCTTGAGCCCGGGCCATGTCCACGGCGGTCCGGGCAATCCTGGCGGTGATACCGTAGGCGACCACCAGGACCTCGGCATCTTCGCTCCGATAGGTGTCATAGCGCACTTCTTTTTCCGCAATCTCCCTGTATTTTGCCTGCAGGTGCCAGTTATGTTCTTCCAATTTGGTCGGATCAAGGTAGAGGGAATTGATGATATTCTTCTCCCGGCCCTTTCTCCCGGTGGTGGCCCAGGGTTTGGGGATCTTGACCGGTTCAAAGTCTTTGAATTCAACGGGTTCCATCATCTGGCCCAGGACGCCGTCCCCCAGGATCATAACGGGGTTCCGGTATTGGTCGGCCAGGTCAAAGGCCAGGATGGTCAGATCCACCATTTCCTGGACCGAGGCGGGGGCGAGGACGATCAGGCGGTAATCGCCGTGGCCGCCCCCCTTGGTGGCCTGGAAATAGTCCGATTGGGCCGGCTGTATCCCCCCAAGGCCCGGACCGCCCCGGACAATATTGACAATGACACAGGGCAACTCCGCCCCCGCTATATAGGAGATGCCCTCCTGCTTCAAGCTGATCCCGGGGCTCGAGGAAGAGGTCATCACCCGCGCGCCGGTACCGGCAGCGCCGTAGACCATGTTAATGGCGGCTATTTCACTTTCGGCCTGGAGGAATACCCTCCCCTCCTCCGGCATCCGCCGGGCCAGATACTGGGGCAATTCGCTTTGCGGTGTTATGGGATAGGCAAAGTAAAGCTGGCAGCCTGCCCTGATGGCAGCTTCGCCAATCGCTTCATTGCCCTTCATGAGAACCTTTTCGCCCAGCATAAGCCACTCCCCTCCTATTTGTATACTTTGATGACGCAATCGGGACAAACCCGGGCACAGATGGCACAACCGGTGCATTTCTCCATTTCTTTCACCGTGGCCGGATGGTAGCCCAGTTTATTGATCCCCTCCGACAGTTTGATTATTTTCTGGGGGCAAAAAACGGCACATAATTCACAACCCTTACACCGGTCCACATTAAACTCAACCTTTGGCACTTTTTTCCCTCCCTTGCCATTCTTTAGATTGGTAACCCAGGGCGCACCCAGTAAAGCTAGTGGTTAAGGGTCGGCAGGTACATGCCGGCCGGGGACAGGTTCAGGCCCCGCTCCCAGGGTTTTTTTATGAAGATCTCCAGGGGAAAGGGGGGAACAGAGGAAAAGGCCCCCACTTCCCCGGCCAGGTCTGACCGCAGGGCAAGGAATGCTATGGGAAGCTTGAGGACTGAGGCTGCCTCCTGGACAATTCTGTGTCCCTCTTTTATTACGGTTCCCCTGGTTTCCTCGCCCAAATTTGGGTTGCTTACCAGGGCTGTTACCTTCAGGCCGGCGGCGGCTTCGATTTCCTTTACCAGGGTCGCTATGCCTCCGGCCACCCCCGTCAGGGGGCGGAAGGGGTTGACGACGAAGAAAAGGTGGTGCTCCCGGGTCTTTATCTCAGCCGCAAACTGTCCCAGGGCGACCGCCCCCAGGTCGTCCCCGCCCACATCGCAGACAACCCGGTACCCCGGGTCCTGAAGGAGCCCCTTTACCCGGGGCGATATGACGGGCAGATCTGTGTTGGCCCACTCCCGGGGTGCCGCCACCACTTCAATCCCCTTATTCTCCAGGGGTTGGCCCAGCTGGCGGGAAGTAAAGTAGGGGTTGAGGATGTCCAGGTCCACCAGGGCAACGACGGAGAACTTATCCGCCAGTTGCCAGGCCCAGTTCAGGGCAATTTCCGTCTTGCCGCTCCCACTGGGGCCAACAAAAATGTTGAGGTGCTTGGCAATGTCTATCATCTCTCGGTTCCCCCAGTCTTTATTCCCTTCCCCCCGGAGCATAGAGCTTCGCCTGCTCTTCACCTCGCAGCACCCGCAAAGCTCCCTGGGCCAGGGCTTCCAATTCCCCCTCACCCGGGTAAAGGAAAACAGGGGCCAGGAAACCTATCCGCTCGCGGATCCAGCCCGTTAACATGGTGGAATGGGCCAAACCCCCGGTCAGGACAATGGCATCCACTTCTCCCTTGACAACGGTGGCAGCGGCCCCAATTTCTTTGGCCACCTGGTAGGCCATGGCTTCAAAGTAGAAGCGGGCAACCTCTTCCCCGTTATTGATCCGTTCCTCTATCTCCCTGGCGTCATTGGTGCCCAGGTAGCCCACCAGGCCGCCGCCACCCACTATGTTGCGGTAAATTTCCCTTTCCGTCAGCTTACCGGAGAAACAGAGCCGGACCAGATCGCCCACGGGGACACTCCCGGAGCGTTCCGGGGAAAAGGGGCCGTCCCCGTCCAGGGCATTATTGACATCGATGACCCGGCCATTGCTGTGGACACCGACGGAAATCCCGCCTCCCAGGTGGGCAACTATGAGATTCACTTCCGTGTAGGTGCGGCCCAGCTCCCTGGCCGCCCGACGGGCAACCGCCTTTTGGTTGAGGGCATGGAAAATGCTGCGGCGCTTGATCCCCGGCATGCCCGAAACCCTGGCGATGGGTTCCAGCTCATCGACAACCACGGGATCGACGATATAAGCGGGAATACCGGCGGCAGCGGCAATTTCGTGGGCCAAAAGGGCCCCCAGGTTGGAGGCATGTTCTCCCCGGGGCGCTTCCCGCAGTTCAGCCAGCATTTCCTCATTGACGAGATATGTCCCCCCTTCCACGGGGGCCAGGACGCCGCCGCGACCCACCACTGCCGCCAGCGAGTGGGGATCGATCTTTTTTTCCTGCAAGAAGTTTTCTAAGGCCTGCCGGCGGAAGGGGAACTGGTCAATCACCCGCTTGCAGGTCCCCAATTCCTGGCTGCTGTGGTGTAAGGTCTCCGCGAAAACCAATTCCTCCCCCGCAAAAAGGGCTATCTTGGTGGAAGTTGAACCAGGATTAATTACCAAAACCCTTTCCTTTGCCATAGCTCTCCCCCCAAGTAATGTAAAAATGTAGTTATCCGACCCTAACTGTTGCCGGGTGCCAGGGTACTGCTCACCAGCAGGCTCAGGGCAATGGAATTTAACTTGGTCTCATGGGAATCGGCCCTGGAAGTAAGGACAATGGGGGCCCGGGCCCCGGTGACCAAGCCGGCAATCTTGACCCCGGGACAGAAATAGTGCAGGGTCTTATAGATAACATTGCCGACCTCTATGCCGGGTACCAGTAATATATCTGCCTGGCCCGCAACGGGGCTCTGGATGCCTTTCCGCCGGGCGGCTTCCGGGGACACGGCATTGTCCAGGGCCAGGGGGCCGTCGACTTCCACGCCGGGGAGCTGACCCCGCTGGGCCATCTTGGATAAGAGGGCGGCGTCAACGGTGGCCGGCATCTCCGGATTTACCAGTTCAAGGGCACAGAGGGGGGCGACCTTTGGTCTTTCAATCCCCAGGGCATTGGCAATGAGAGCTGCATTTCTGATTATTTCTGCTTTTCGCTGCAGATCGGGAGCTATGTTCATGGCCGCATCGGTAAGAAGAAGTAAACGCCCAAACCCGGGGGGTTCAAAGACGGCCACATGGCTCAGGATCTGACCGGACCGCAGTCCCCTTTCCTTATCGAGGACTGCCCGGAGCAGGGTGGCCGTGCCCACCAGGCCCTTCATTAAGATATCGGCCTCTCCCGTCCGTACCAGTTCCACCGCCCGGGCGGCGGCAGCGGCCGGATCCGGCTCGTTGACGATGGTGAAACCCTCCAGATCCAGGCCAATTTCCCCGGCGATGGCCCTAATTTCCTCCTCCCCGCCGACCAGAATGGAATTGGCCAGGCCCCTTTCCCGGGCATCGCCGACTGCCTGCAGTATTTCCGGCTCCTGGGCCAGGGCAACGGCGATGGTCCTGGGTCTCTCCTGCCTCAGGACGGCAGTCATAATCTCCCCAAAGGATCTGATCACGGTTGTCTTCCCTCCAGAAAGAAGTATAAAGATTTCCACTCCTAGTATCTGCACCAGAACTTTCCCTTACTATTATACTTACATGCAAATGTAATGCCGAAGGAATAGGGGGTGCAAAAAAATAAAACACGTTTCCCTTTTGCAAAATTTTGCAGGAAACGTGTTTTCCTTTGCAGGCAATATAATGCACTTAATTAATAATGCCATATTTGGTCAGTTTATAATATAGGCTGCGGATGGAAATGCCCAGGCGGCGGGCAGCTTCTGTTTTATTTCCCCCCGCATTTTTTAAAGCCCTCTGCAATGCCTCTTTTTCAGCCCGCTGGAGGGTGACCCGTAAAGCCTCAATGGTACCGGTTTGGTTTTCCCCGGAGGAAGGGACCGGATTGGACACCAGATATTGTTCTCCCCACTGCTGATGCAGGGGAGGCAGGTGGTGGGCCTTCATCACCTTTTCGTTAAAACGCATATTGATCATGGCCCGGCCAAAGACATTCTCCAGTTCCCGGACATTGCCCGGCCAATCGTAGTCCTGCAATATTTCTATGACCTTCGGCTCTACCGCCTCCACATTGCGCCCGTATTCCTGGTTAAATTTGCGCAGGAGATAATGGACCAGTTCGGGAATATCTTCTTTCCGCTGCCGCAGGGGAGGGATGAAAATGGGCACAACGTTAATGCGATAGTAGAGATCCTCGCGGAAGAGGCCGTTTTTAACAGCCTTTTCCAGATCGGCATTGGTGGCGGCAATAATCCGCACATCGACGGGAATCGGCCGGGTGGATCCCACCCGCAGTATTTCCTTCTCCTGCAACACCCGCAGCAGCTTGGCCTGCAGGGCCGGACTGATTTCCACAATTTCATCCAGGAGGATGGTACCCCCGTTGGCCTCTTCAAAGAGGCCGACCTTTCCCCCGCGCCGGGCCCCGGTGAAGGCTCCCCCTTCGTAGCCGAAAAGTTCGCTTTCCAGGATTGACTCGGCTATGGCCGAGCAGTTGACGCGAATGAACTGGCCCTTGCGCCGCCTGCTGGCGTTGTGAATGGCATGGGCAAAGAGCTCCTTGCCTGTTCCGCTCTCGCCGCGCAGCAGGACCGTTGCCGGCGTATCTGCTACCCGCTTGGCCTGCTCTACCGCCAGCCGCAGCTGGTAGCTGTTGCCGATGATATCATCAAAGGTATATTTGGCTTCCAGGTGCCGGATACGCCTTTTGGCGCGCTCCAATTCATCACTCAAGCGTTTGATTTCACTGATATCGTGGATTACCGCCACGCTGCCCTTCAGTTCCTTGTCCACCAGGATGGGGGCGACATTGACCAGGACCTCTCTTTTTTTGGGCCCCACCTTCATTACTGCCCCATGTACGGGCTTGCCCGTTTCCAGAACCTTCAGGTGCATGCTTTCTCCTTCAGCAATATCAACGGTGGGCGGTTTCCCCAGGACATCTTCCTCCACGAGGCCCGTAAGGCGGGTATAGGCGGGATTAATGAGAATCCCCTTCCCCTCCTTGTTGACAACGGAGATGGCATCCTGGGTCGAATTAATTATGGCTTTCAATAATTGCTGTACTTCTTTCAAGTTGGCGATTTCCGCCGTCATCTTGTTAAGGTCGGTGACATCGCGGAAGATAACGGCTGCTCCTGCCGCGGCACCCCTCCCGGCAGCGAGGGGAATATAATTGCATAAAAGGGTTTTCTGCCCCAGGGTCTGCTGCTCCTTAAACACCGGCCGCCCCCTTTGCAGGGTCTGCTGCAGGCTGCCGGCAGGGAAGACAGCATCTGCCGGTTTATCCACGGCTTCTGCCGCCCGGATGCCGAGGATCTTTTCGGCCGCCGGGTTGAGCCTTTTGATCTTGCCCCCCAGATCAACTATGATAATTCCATCGTGGCAGGAATCTATAATTGCCTCCTGTTCGCCGGGGGGCAGGCTGAGCCCTTCCCCTCCCGGTGCCAATTTTTCCAGAAGGTCCAGAAAGATAAGGGCTCTTTCCTTATCCAGCCACAGGGGTTTAGGTTTTTGTGAATTGTTTACTTTCTCCCAATTCGTATTATTTCCGGCGGAGAAAATTAGATCTACCTCCTCCAGGGGGATGGCCTGCGGCTCTTCCACCACTGGTATACCCGCCTCCAGGACCGTCTTGTACTCAGCCTTCTTTCCCGAGGGGACTACTACTCCAATTATCTTTAACACCTTCAGGGGCAAACACCTCTGGATGAGGTCCAGAACTGTTTCCCCCCCATCCAGGAGCGCGATCCTCAACAAGCGGCAGCCACCCCCTCCTTGGAAGCTAACGGTTAATTGTTGTATTCTCTGCTCCAGGGGAGGATTCCTCCTTCAGAGAGGGCTCCGGCCGGGGATTACTTGGCCTGCCCAGGCCGTCGAGAACGTTTAAGACCGGTACGCCCGCAATTACCCTGGTTAGGGAGTATTTTTCGCAAAAGCAATGCAGGAGGACCAACAATATTATCGCCAGTGTCCTTAGCCGCGCAGAGAGGGACCAGAGGAGGGCCAAACCGGCCACCCCTCCCAGGAGATTGGCTCCGGTATCCCCCAGCATTACCTGCCCCTTGAGGTCAAAGGGAAAGTAGGCCAGGACTGCCCCGAGGACGGAATAAAGGAGAACAATGGGCCCCTTGCCGCCGCTGGCAAGGAAGGCCAGGGCCATAAGGAACAAAAAAGCCTTGACAGCCCGGCCCGGCCGCAGATCCAGGAGGTTCAGGGCATTGCTGGACAGGCTCAGGAGAATCCCGCCCTGGAAGAAGGTTAAGAAAGAATCGGCCAGCAGCAGGGAAACAAAAAAAGCCCCGGCCAGCCCTCCGACCCCCTTGAGGAGGCCCGTACTGAGGCTGCCCTGCGAGAGAAGAAAAGACAGGTGGCCCCGCAGGCCCTTCACCTTCTCCCGTCCGGCCACATCGTCCAGCAGTCCCAGGAGGCTGAGGAGGACAAGGAAAAAAAGAAAGGCCAGCCCTTCCCTTTCCCAGTCCGGCCAATAAAAGGGCAGGGTGGTGATGAGGGTTAAAGCGGAAGCAAAGAGAATAATAATACCCATCCCCAGGGGTATCCTCTCCCCCCGGTAGTTTTCCCCCACCACCCCTCCCCGGGCCAACAGTTCGGAAAAGGCGGGAAACAGGAGCCAGGTAAGGAGATAAGAATAGAGGCAGAGCCACATGGTTTGCACCGACCTCCTTTACCCTTCCCAAAAAAGGCGGGCCAGGGCCTGGAGAATATGCCAGAATTGCCGGGCCCGATGGCGGATCCCCTGCCCATTCCAACCTGTCACAGCATGGGACATGGCAACCGTTATTTCCTGGATCCGCAAGCCCCGGCGGACAGCCCGCACGTTAAAGCCCACCTCGACCCCAAAGCCGGGGAGCGGGGGTCCTATGGACTGCAGGGCCTTCTTCGTCAATGCCCGCTGCCCCGAGAGGGGGGCCTGCATCTTCATTCCGGTAAGGAGCCAGGTGCCATAGCGGGCAAGGGCCAGGGCCAGGCCAAAGCCGGCCTTCGTCCTGGGCAGAGGAAAGGAGGCGACGGTCATATCTGCCGTTCCAGCCAGGAGGGGCTTTACCAGCAGGCTCCCCTGGGCCGCCGTCCGACCCAGATCAGCATCCAAAAGGAGGATAATGTCCTGCCCCGCGGCCTCTATACCCCTGGCCAGGGCCTTTCCTTTACCCTGATTGCAGGGCAGGGCTATAACCCGGGCTCCCGCCGCCCTGGCCCTTTCCCCGGTGTCGTCGGCAGAACCATCGTCGACGACGATTACTTCCTTCACCCCCGGGATAGTGCGGGCAGCCATGACTGTGGCTGCGATTAGCCGGCTTTCATTGTAGGCCGGAATAACAACACTGATCCCCTTCTTCAATTTTCCCCCACCTGCATTCGGAGCCACTGGAGGGGCAAGAGCTCATCTGCTTCCTCACCGGGACCGAAATGTCCCTCCTGGGCGCCGGTGAGGAGGTGATAGAGGCTGAGGCGTCCGGCCGCCGTGTCCAGATGGCCGATGGTGGAAACTCCCTCCCGCCTGTACTGCACCAGCCTGGAGCCCGGCCCGACCCTTGTCCCCACAATAACCCGCACCCCCTCCTGCAACCAGGCTTCTATCAGCAGGTTATCCAGCCTGTCAATCCTGGCGGGCTTCCCTTCCCCTTCCCCGCCGATGAGCAGGACCACCTCGACACCGGCCGCCGGTGAACCGGAAAGGGTGAGAAATCCCCTGGCCGCCAGCTGCTCTAGCAAGTCCGTGGTCCTGGTCCCGGTGACGGCCCCCGCCAGGTATGAAACCAGTTCCTGCCATTTCTGCTCGGACAGGCTGCCGTCCCTTCTCCCCTGGATGATTTCCTGCAGGGCTTCATTCTCCGGGGCAAGGCCCTCGGCTATGGTGCAGGAAGCGGCCACAGCAAAACCCCACTGCTGCAAATAATGAGTCAGGTGAGAAGCCAACTCCCGGTCACCGGTGTCGACAATGACAAGCCGGGCCCGGGAAGTTGTTTTTTCCCCGAGGAGGGAAAGGGTAAGATCTTCGAACATCCGGTTTGTTTCTTCCCACACCTGAAAGAGGCGGAACTGTTCCTGGAGAGAACGGTTCTCCTCCTGGACTTTGGAGAAATTCTGCCGCAATTGTTCTATAACTTCCTGCTGCTGGGCAATGACCAGATCATTGCCGAGGAGGGCATTGCCAATGAAGATGCCCAGGGTCAGGGACAAAAAGACAGCGGTGATGGTTATAATATAATATCTCAGATCAAACAATCTCTTCTTCCCCCACTCTACAGGCCGACCAGCAGGCGAATTTTAAGGAGCATGAGCTGCAAGAAGTACTGAATGCGGGTGGAGGCCAGCACTGTCACCAGGAAGGGAAAAAGGCCGGCCAGGAAGACACAGCCCAGGTAGGATAACTTGAGGGAGCCCCGATACAGCTGGCTGACCCCCCTGGCATCCACCAGAATAGGGCCGACCTTAAGTCTTACCAGCAGGGTGCTGGCCATACCCTGCCTTCCCTTTTCCAGAAAGTCGATCAGGTTGGAATGAAGACCCACAGCTACGATCAGCTCTGCCCCCTGCTCATAGGCCAGCAACAGGGCGGCATCCTCACTGGTACCCGGGACCGGAAAAAGGAGGGCCGGGAGCTTCAGCTTCCTGATCCGCGCCAGGCCAGGGGCATGGCCGTTTTTATAAGCATGGACGACGAGGACGGCCCCACAGGCCAGAACCCGGTCGGAGACGCTGTCCATATCCCCGATAATTATATGGGGGGTATAGCCCAGTTCCAGCAAAGCGTCTCCGCCCCCGTCGACCCCAATCAGAACCGGCTTCTTCTCCGCAATGTAGGACCGGATGGCAGCCAAATCTTCCCGGTAATTGTGCCCCCGGGCAACTACCAGGACATGCTTACCTTTTATTTTTACCGGCAGTTCCGGCACCGGGATTTTCCCCAAAAAAACTTCCTTTTCCCGGGCGGCATAGATTAGGGTGTTGTTGACAAACTGATCCATTTCCCGGACTAGATTGGCTCGTCCCTGCTCCAGGCGCTGGTGCACCGTCGTGGCATCCAGGAACTCCCCCCGGGCGATCAATTTTTTTCCCCGGTAAATATAGGATCCCCTGATGGTGATCCTATCCCCTTCCCGCAGCTGGTTGAATACATCTTCCCCCACATTGTCGATAATGGGAATGCGGGCCTGCAGTAATTTTTCCGGCCCCCGGTTGGGGTATCTCCCGCTTATGGAGGAATAGGCATTGATGACTGCCTTGACCCGGGCCCGCAGGAGGCTGTTGGCCGCCACTTCATCCAGGTCCCGGTGGGCAATCACGGCAATATCTTCGGGCTGAAGGCGGCGGGCGAGTCTCTTTGTCATCCGATCCAGGCGCACAATACCCTCCAGGGGCAAGTCACCACCCCCTTTCCCTGGCCATCTTCTACATCTAGTATGAACCAGCAGGCAAGAAAAATGTAGGAAAAGAGCCGAGAAAGCAAAAGAAAAAGGGGGAAGTGCCCCCGTCCTTGCTCAGCCCACTTTATGTTCCATGCGGAGTTTGTCGGCAATCATGGCGATAAATTCCGAATTGGTCGGTTTTCCCCGCTCCAGATCAATTGTATAGCCAAAAAGATTGGTTATGGTCTCAACATTCCCCCTGCTCCAGGCAACTTCAATGGCATGGCGAATAGCCCGCTCGACCCGGCTGGCCGTGGTGTTGTATTTTTCGGCAATCATGGGGTACAGTTCTTTCGTGACCGCACCCAGGAGCTCCATCTCATTTATTACCATTAAGATGGCTTCCCGAAGATAGAGATAACCCTTTATATGGGCCGGTACTCCCAGCTGGTGGATAATATTGGTCACTTCCATATCCAGGCTCCGGACCCGCTGGGGAGCAATGGGCTTTGTCAGCTGTTCATTGGCGGCCAACTGCCGGATCCTGCTCGCCAGGACATCCAGGCTGAAGGGTTTTAAGATATAATAGTCTGCGCCCAGGGCAACGACCCGCTGGGTTATACTTTCCTGGCCAAAGGCCGTTAACATGATTATTTTGGGCCGGCGGGGCATGTCCATGGTTGCCAGTTTTTCCAGGACGCCTATGCCATCGAGATGGGGCATGATAATATCCAGAATGAGGACGTCGGGTACAGTTTCCTCAAGGAGTTCTATTACCCTTTCCCCGTTGTAGGCTACTCCTTCCACCTTTAAATCAGGTTGCCCATCGATGTACTCGCAGACCAGATCACAGAACTCTTTGTTGTCATCGGCTAACATTACCGAAATATGTTTTTGCAAGCCTCATCACCCCTTTTTTTATTTTCTTGTATATTCTGGCAGATATTAAGATAATCCTGCCTGAAAAATAAAAAACTGGAAAAAATTCGCAAATCGCCCCTGGCCTGGGCCAGGGGCGATATCCCCAGTTCATACAGCATCCACTCGGCGAAAACGCCGTAACCGCGGGCGGGATCGTTGACAAAAACGTGGGTGACGACCCCAACCAGCTTGTTGTCTTTAATGATGGGACTTCCGCTCATGCCCTGGATAATACCACCTGTTCTCTGAAGAAGCCCGGGATCCGTAATTCTTATTACCATACCCTTGTTGGTGGGATTATTTTGACTAAAGACCCGTTCAATTTCAATGGTATAGCTTTCGATTTTGTCGTCCTCAAGAACCGTCAAGATTTTTGCGGGTCCGGGGGTCACCTGGGAAGCGAGGGCAACAGGGATCCCATCCGGGTAATAGGGATTTTCTATCTGTTCATACAGGGTGCCGAAGATGCCGAATTCGGTATTTTTTTCAATGTCCCCGAGTATATCCTCCTCGGCAGTAAAAACGCCAATTTTCTCCCCCGGCAGCCCCTTGACGCCCTTTTGTATTCCCGACACGACCGCCTTTACCACCGTTCCTTCTTCAACATTGAGGGGTTGATTGGTTTCGACGTCGGTAATCACATGGCCAAGGGCCCCGTAACGCCCCGATTCGGGATGATAGAAGGAAAGGGTGCCCACACCGTTGGCGCCATCGCGAACATAGAGGCCAATCCGGTAGCGTCCAGTTTCCCGGCATAAAACCGGCTCAATTTCAGATACGAAAACTGTCTCTCCCCGCTTGTATTCGATAGTAATTTTTTCCCCCTGCCGGCCGCACTCATCGACCACTTCGGCCAGATGTACCACATTTTTTATCTTTTCCCCATTAACCCTGAGTATGGTGTCTCCTACGGTAATGCCAGCTTCCTGGGCCGGATTCTTGGTGGTGGTGCCCGGCTCACCGATGGCCGCCAGGCCGATTACGATGACCCCATGGGAGAGAAGTAAAACGCCGATGGAATGACCCCCGGGGATTACCTTGACCGGCGGGAGGACATTTACCACCATCCTTTTTACCGGAACGCCAAAAAAAAGTAACTCGACTTCTACTTCTCCCCGCTTAAGCGGTTCCACTTCCAGAGGTGCGCCCAAATTGACCTTTGCCACCTGCGGCGAGAGGGGCAGGCCGTTGAGGTTGATAACTCCTTCCCGATCCGATCTTATATAGACATTGACGGGAAAACCGATATAAAAATTCTGTGTTTCCCCTTCCAAAAGCTGCAGGACCTCGGGCAGGGTTACCAAGGCCTTGAATTGCGGAGTCAGGGAGATGCCGATAATGAGCAGGGAGAGAAGAACACCGACAATTTTGCGGCGGTTTTCCCCTGGCAACAGCCCATCACATCCCTTCCTTCACTCCCTTCACCCGGATCCCTGTTCTGAATATACTATTTCCTGAACGGTAACCATTTATAATGAAATTCTTTGTTGTTTAAGTTAATGCAAACCAATTTAACCAATTTAAAATAATTTTCCAAGGCAAAAAAAAAGCGGGTTCAAAACCCGCCCCCCAATTGCTCCTTATACTTGGCCGCCAGGCGCAGCATTTCCCGGGCATGCTGTCGGGTAGTTTCCGTAACCCTGGCCCCGCCCTGCATCCGGGCCAATTCCTCCACCTGTTCATCTTCTGCCAATGGCTTTACCCTTGTATAGGTGCGCCCCGCCACAACATCTTTTTTTATCTGATAATGGGAGTCTGCCATGGATGCAATCTGGGGGAGATGGGTGACACAGAGAACCTGCCTTGTCCGCCCCAGGGCGGCCAGCCTCTCGGCAACAGCCTGGGCAGTTCGGCCGCCAATGCCGGCATCGATCTCGTCGAAGATCAGGGTAGGAACGGTGTCGCTGGCCGCCAGGACACTTTTGAGGGCCAACATGATCCGCGATAGCTCCCCACCGGAAGCAATGCGGGCCAGGGGTTTGGGGGGTTCACCCGGGTTGGGCGCCAGCAGGAATTCTACCTGATCAATGCCCTCTTCCGTGATGGCCACCCTTTTCCCCCCCAGTTCGATCCCCTCCCCGTCCTCCTGCTGGGAAATGGCAACGGAGAAGATAGTTTTTTCCATGCCCAGATAGGCCAATTCCCGCATTACTTCCCTTTCCAGTTGGCAGGCCAGTTTATGTCTGGCCCGGGAAAGTTTCAGGGCATAATCTGCCAGTTTCTTCTTGCTGGCAGCATATTTTTCCTCCAATTCCTGTTTATTTACTGTGTACTGCTCTAAAGCCTCGATCTCCCTTTGGAGCCAGTTGTAATAGTCCAAAATTTCCTCAATGCTTTTACCGTATTTTCGTTTCAGTTCACTGAGCACATAGAGGCGCTCTTCCACCTCTTCCAGGCTTCCCGGATTTAATTCCAGATTGTCCCGGTAGGAGCGGATCTCCCTGGCAATCTCCTCGACTTGAAAGGATATGGACTCCAAACCCTCGCAGATGGGTCCCAGGCGGGGGTCAATGGCGGCCGCCTGCTGCAGCCAGCCAACAACCTGTCCCATGGAATCTAAAACCGACTGCCCGCCCCAGTCGTCTTCATAGAGAACCCGGTAAGAATCCCCGCACAGCTGGAAGAGCCTTTCCGTATGCTTCAGAATTTCTCTTTGGGTCAACAGCTCTTCCTCTTCACCCCGTTGCAGGTTGGCTGCCGCTATTTCCGCCCTCTGAAAGGAATAGAAATCTAGTTTTCGGGCTGTTTCCTTCGCTTCTTCCTCCAGCTTTGCCAACCTTTTCTGCAAGGAGCGGTATGTATGGTAACAGTCCTGAAACGCCTGACGCAGGCCGGTCAGTTCAGCATCACCGTAGCTGTCCAGGTAGGTAATATGGTTCTCAGGTCGGAGCAGGGATTGATGCTCATGCTGGCCGTGAATGTCCACCAGCTGCTGGCCGAGGGAACGGAGGAGAGAGACACTGGCGAGGCGGCCATTTATGCGACAGGTACTCTTGCCACTGGCACTGAGCTCGCGACTGATCAAGAGCTGGCTGTTTTCATCCAACTCAATCCCGGCCTCTTCCAGGCTTGCTTTCAGGTCAGGCAATGGGGGCAGTTGAAAAAGGGCCGTAACCCTGGCCTGTTCCGCTCCGGCGCGAATATAGTCGGTACTGCCCCTGGCGCCCAGGACGAGGCCGATGGCGTCTATGAGAATGGATTTGCCGGCTCCTGTCTCGCCGGTGAGAATATTGAGGCCCGGAGCTAAGGCAAGCTGCAATTTCTCGATCAGGGCCAGATTTTCTATTTCCAGTTCCAGTAACACCCCGTCCTCCCCCTTATGCTTCCATCAGGCTCTCCAACTTGGCCACTATATCCTTAACCACCTCGGATGAGCTGGCAACGGCGATAATGGTATCATCGCCGGCTACGGTCCCAATGATTTCCGGCCAAGCAAAGCTGTCGATGACGGCCGCCACCCCCTGGGCCGAGCCAGTCAGGGTCTTGATCACAACAATATTTTCACTGGTGGCAATCTTGATCACCGATTCGCGGAAGAGACGCTGTTGCCTTTGTTCAATGGCACCGCTAACCCTCTCCCCCGGCTGCCCATAGCGGTACCTGTTATTGTCCGTCGGGATCTTGACCAGACCCAGTTCTTTGATGTCCCGCGATACCGTTGCCTGGGTAACTTCAATCCCATGCTGCCGGAGCAGTTCTGCCAATTCCTCCTGGGTTTCGATTTCCTGGGAAGAGATTAGTTCCAGGATCAATCTTTGCCTTTTGTTTTTCACGGCTCCCTTCACCCCCTTTGTTGCCAACTACCCCTCGTCCTTGTCATCCTCGGAAAAGGCTCCTTCCTGGAGACGGGTTCGCAATACCTGGTAAAAGCTCTGGCCCCTCAGGCGGACCAGTTTCGCGCGAAAGGGGGCGCGGCAAACGGCTATTCTATCCCCCGCTTCCAGGGGGAAACCCTGCTGGCCGTCGCAGGTCAGCATAATTTTGTTGTGATCGGCCTTTATCGTTATCTCGACCCTTTCCTCCTCGGGGATAACCAGGGAGCGGGAAGATAAGGTGTGGGGGCAGATGGGGGTGATAATAACACCCTGCAGTTTGGGATTCATGATGGGCCCGCCGGCAGAAAGGGAATAGGCCGTTGAACCCGTTGGTGTAGCCACTATCAGGCCGTCGCCCGGATAGGTGGCATAATATTCTCCATTTATGAAGGTCTGTAACCGAATTAACCGGGCAAAGGCTCCCTTGGTCACCACGATTTCATTCAAGGCCAGGTAGCTGTATACTTCCCTTCCTTTCCTGAAGACACAGACCTCCAGCATGAGCCGGTCATCGAGACAGAATTCCCCTGCCAGCACCTTGGTCAGGGCAGGGATTATATTGGCCGGCTCCGCAGTGGCCAGAAAACCCAGATGACCCATATTGACCCCCATGAGGGGAACCCCTGCCGGGGAGAGGGCGCGGGCCGCTGCCAGGAGGGTGCCATCGCCGCCCAAGACCAGGGCCAGGTCTATTTGCCGGGCAAAATCCTCGGCTTCTAACCTTTGCCCGGGCAGGTCCAAATCCCTGGTCTGCCTTTGCAGTAAAAAAACTTCTTTGCCCCGCTGCTGCAGCCAGGCAATTAGTTCCCGAGCAAGCAAGGTCGCGGCTGCTTTTTTTCGATTTATGTAAAACCCAAAGGACTGCATACGCTACCTCCTTTAACTGCACCCTTTAATTAATATTCCTCTTTTTGCGCCCTTTCCCTTCTGCCCGGCTCACCCTCTCCGCAAGGACAGGGTCAGGTAACCTCCTGCCAGGCAGCAGCTACCGTTTCCCTTACCATTTCCGCCAGGGGGAGATCCTCCTCTTTTCCTTTGCGCAAGTAAAGCAGATATTCCCTGTTTCCCTGGGCCCCGCTGATGGGAGAAAAGGCAAGTCCCTCTATGCCAAAACCCATGCTCCGTGCTGCCTGGCCAATTCCCAGCAAAACTTCTTCGTGGACGGCCGGATCCCGGACTACCCCCTTTTTCCCAACCTTTGCGGGACCTGCTTCAAACTGGGGTTTTACCAGGGCGACAACTTCCCCCCCGGGCGGCAGGAACTGCGCCACCTTTGGCAGGACCTTTTCCAGGGAAATGAAAGAAACGTCAATACAGGCAAAATCCACCGCTTCCGGGATGGCTTCCCGCTCCAGGTAGCGAATATTGGTTCGTTCCAGGACAATCACCCTGGGATCCTGCCGCAGGCGCCAGGCCAGCTGGTTCCAGCCCACATCGACGGCATAAACCCTTTTGGCACCATGCTGTAAGGCACAATCGGTGAAACCGCCCGTCGACGCCCCCACATCCATTACCACTTTCCCCTCCAGGACGATGGCAAAGGTTTTCAGGGCCTTCTCCAGCTTCAAACCTCCCCTGCTCACATAGGGATGCTCCTGGCCCAGGATCCTGATGGCGGCTCCCGGATCGACCCGGGTGCCGGCCTTTTCTATTTTTTCACCATTAACCAAGACCAGGCCAGCCATGATGGCAGCCTGGGCCCTCTGCCGGCTGGGGAAAAAGCCCCTTTTTGCCAACAGCACGTCCAGGCGTTCCTTTTTCTCAGCCATGCTCCTTCCCCCGCCCCTGACCCTGGCCTACTGGTTCCCGCCTCGCGGGCAGGTCAAATTCACACCTGACGGTTTCTACAATGCCGGCGGCGGTAAGCTTATACTTTTCCAACAGATATTCCCGGCTCCCATGTTCGATAAATTGATCTCCATAGCCCATCATAACCACCCGGCAGCCGGTAACACCTTTTTGGGCCAATAGTTCCAGCACGGCACTGCCAAATCCTCCCTGGCAGACATGATCCTCTATGGTGACCAGCTTCCCTGTCCTTTGGGCATAGGCCAGAATAGTTTCTTCATCCAGGGGTTTGACAAAACGGGCGTTTACCACCGCGGCATCGATGCCGTCCCGGGCCAATATTTCCGCCGCCGCCAGGGCCCTGGCCACCATGGGGCCCAGGGCCAAAAGGGTAAGGTCGGAGCCGGGACGTACTACTTCCGCCTTGCCGATGGGCAGGGGAGCAGGATTCTCCCACAGCCTGGCCCCTTCTCCGGCCCCCCGGGGATAGCGCAGGGCGATGGGTCCCCGATGGCCAAGGGCCGTAACCAGCATCTGCTGCAGCTCGGCTTCATCCTTCGGGGCCATCAGGGTCATGCCCGGAAGGGAGCGTAAGTAGGCCAGATCAAAGACACCGTGATGGGTAGGGCCGTCTTCACCGACTACCCCGCCCCGGTCAATGGCAAAAACCACCGGTAAATTGGCGAGACAAATATCATGGACAATCTGGTCATAGGCCCGCTGGAGGAAGGTGGAGTAGATGGCCACCACCGGTTTCAAGCCCCCCGTGGCCAGGCCGGCCGCCAGCGTGACGGCATGCTGTTCTGCAATGCCCACATCAAAGCAGCGGTTGGGAAACTGCCGGGCCAGCCTGTCAAGCCCTGTTCCCATGGGCATGGCAGCGGTGATGCCGACTATCCGGTGATCCCTTTCGGCCAGTTTCACCAGGGTTTCGGCAAAGACCTCCGTATAAGAGGGATGGGCCTTTTTCTTTTTCGCCTTTCCCGTTGCCGGATCAAAGGGGCCGATACCGTGGAAGCGGTCAGGCTCCGCCTCTGCCGGTGGGTAGCCCTTGCCCTTGGTGGTTATCACATGGACCAGGACAGGCCCTTTGACCTTGAGGGCGCTGGTAAGGACCTGCTTCAGCCGGGGTATATTGTGCCCGTCTATGGGTCCCAAATAGGTAAAGCCCAGTTCTTCAAAGACAACTCCCGCCACCAGCAAATACTTGAGACTGTCCTTTACCCTTTCAACCGACTTTACCACCTGTCCCCCTATGGCCGGAATTTTCCGCAAAATATACTCAACATCGGCCTTCAGTTTCCCGTAGGCCGGATCGGCGCGCAGGCGGCTCAAATAGGAAGACAGGGCGCCCACATTGGGCGAGATGGACATTTCGTTGTCATTTAAAACCACCAGCAGGTCGGTTCCCACATGGCCGGCATGATTCAGGCCCTCCAGGGCCAGGCCCCCCGTCAGGGCCCCGTCCCCGATAACGGCACAGACGGTATAATCCTCCCCCTTCAGATCCCGGGCCAGGGCCAGGCCCAGGGCAGAGGAAATGGAGGTGCTGGTGTGGCCGGTGCCCACCACATCGTGGGGGCTTTCCTCCGGCTTGGGGAAACCACTCAAGCCGCCTGCGGTGCGTAGGGTGGGAAACTGCTCCTGCCGTCCGGTAAGGAGTTTATGGACATAGCACTGGTGGCCTACATCCCAGATAATCTTATCCCGGGGGCTATTGAGGACGCTGTGGAGGGCCAGGGTAAGTTCCACCACACCGAGATTGGGAGCCAGATGGCCACCATTCCTGGCAACAACATCAATGATCGTCTTCCGGATCTCTGCCGCCAGTTCCACCAGTTCTGCAACGGTGAGGGAGGGTAAGTCTTCTGGACCTTTTATCTTTGCCAAGAGCTTTCCCAAAAACTTTTCACCTCCGTCGCATTTTTCCCTTCTCAGCCAGGATCCTTAGACCGAAGTTATCTTCCAGCCAGGCCAAAAAACAACCGACCTGAAAGGTTATTTCCCGGCACCGGTGCAGGGCTATGTACTTTCCGGCCGCCTTTCCCCCTACGGTCAGGGCGGCAACCAGACCTATGATCAGCAGTGAGGCCAGGGACTGGTCGGTTACCAGACCCCTTACCTGCAAATGAAAAATAATGGTGGCGGCAGCGGCCCCGCTCACCGTTCCGCAAATGTCTCCCACCAGGTCGTTGCAAAAGCTGCTCACCCGATCGGCATGGCGTACCAGGCGAATGGCTTGGGTGGCGCCGCGGACCTTTTTGGCCGCCATGGCATGGAAGGAGGCTTCCCCGGTGGCGGTCACGGCAACACCTATGATGTCAAAGATAATACCGGTCGAGATAATGAGCAGCAGGATCAGGACAGCCATGAAAAGTCCGAGTATATTGAGAACGGAATCGGAGGTTAAGGTCAGCATTATGGTCAGGAGAAAGGTCAGGACACCGACGCGTAAACTGCGCGCCAGTGGCCTCTGGTTTCCGTTGTTTTTATTCTTTCCTTTATTGGCCAAAAGCTTTTCCACCCGCCTGAACAATTATCCTTTGGAGGACAATAGAAAAAGGGAAAGCCCTCCTCCCCGGGGTCTCTCCCTTTCCTGCACTATGTATGCTAGGAGGAGGACAGGTGGTAGCAAGCCGGGTAAACATTGTGGCTTAAGGTCTAGTAGGTTTTCCCGGCAATGCACCAGGATGTTGCCATCCGGGCGGTTTCCCTTCACTGCATTGCCCCATACCGTCGCCGGTCATGGGACTAGATTGCCACTTAGTCCACACTGTAATCCCCGACCTGCCCCAATCTAGCTTGGGCAGCCTAGGAGCTTTCCTCGACAGTCAATCACCTTCTAGCCTCTTTTGCAGTAGAGGTTTCACAGTCAAGTCCAGGTTTTCTTTGGGCCCCACTCGAAAACCCGGTTGTCACTGATCCGCCCCTACCACTCAAGGCAGGCTACACTGCACACAGCTTTCACCGCATGCAGGTTCCCCCCCAAGCCGTAGCCTTCGGCAAGACCACGCACTTGGGTCTCCACGGAAACAGGGTCAGGCCCCGCATGCCATTGCGGGCTGCCCTCGCTTCCTTAACTCCCAGCACCGACCCCCGACTGGGCGTCAGCAGCCAGCACCAGGAACTTCATCGATGTGCCCTTGACGGATTTTTAGCCCCGTCTTCAAAGGTGATTGTTCTGACTAGAATACTGCACCACCTGTCCGTACTGCTATTCATTTTTCCAGCAGTTTAAATAATAGCATATCCGGCCAGGCGGTGCAATCATGATTAGGGAACATAAAAACAGGCCACAATCAAGCCCAGCACTCCACCGGCAAAAACCTCCTTCGGGGTGTGCCCCAGGAGTTCTTTCAGGCGTTCTTCGCGAAATTTGCCCCTGTGGACCACGTCAGCCATAATAATATTCAGAACTTCCGCCTGTTTTCCCACGGCGCGCCGCACCCCTGCGGCATCATACATGACAATGAGGGCGAAAACGACAGCGATGGCAAATTCAATGGAATTCCAGCCCAACTCCCGGCAGACCCCGGTGGCCAGGGCAACGACCAAAGCCGTATGGGAGCTTGGCATTCCCCCGGAAGTGACAAAAAGGCGAAAATCAATTTTCCCTTTTACGAGGTAATTGACGATAACCTTTAATATCTGGGCAATAAAGCCGGCGAGGAGGGCTGCCAGCAACACCCTGTTCTCGAACACCTTGCCTCCTCCCATCCTTTCTGTGTCATTTTTCCCGTTCCAGGAGATAGTTGACCAGCAGGCGCAGGGGGTCTGCCTTGGCGTCAAAGGGACTCAAGGCGGCCAGGGCCCTCTCTCTGCCCGCCCTGGCCCTTTGGCGGGCCCCCGCCAGCCCGTAAAGGGCCGGGTAGGTGGCCTTGGCCCTCTGGACATCGGTGCCCACCGGTTTCCCCATTATGGCGCTGTCACCCACCACATTTAAAATATCGTCGGTAATCTGAAAGACGAGGCCAAATTCTTCGGCAAAGGATGTCAGGGCCGCCAATTCTTCCTCCCCGGCACCGGCGAGAATTGCTCCTGTCCGCACCGCTGCCCGCAAGAGGGCACCTGTTTTGTTCTTATGAATGGCCAGGAGGGTTGCAGCATCGACAGGCTTGCCTTCCGAAAGGATGTCCACGGCCTGCCCCCCCACCATCCCCCGGGCACCGGCAGCCGCGGCAATTTCCCTTATCACCCGCAGCATTACCCTCCCATCATCGCCGGGAACGGAACAGCCGGCCAGAACTTCGAAGGCCTTGGTCAGCAGGGCATCGCCGGCCAGGATGGCAATGGCCTCTCCATAGACCTTATGATTTGTCGGCCGGCCCCGCCGGAAATCGTCATCGTCCATGGCCGGAAGGTCGTCATGGATAAGGGAATAGGTATGGATGAGCTCAATGGCGCAGGCCGCAGTAATAACATCTTCTTCCCGGCCCCCGACGGCTTCTGCCGCGGCAATGACCAGAACCGGCCGCAGCCGCTTGCCCCCGGCAAAGACGCTGTAGCGCATGGCTTCCTTGAGAATGGACGCCCGCCCGAGATCCTCTCCCAGGATGCTGTCTAAGGCAAGTTCGACAGAGGCAGTTTTTTCCTTAAGGTAGTCGTGTAAATTCACTGTTTTTCCCCTTCCCCCCAGGCTTCCAGCCTGATGGTATTATTCTCCTGTAAAAGCAGTTTTATCTTTCCCTCGGCTTCATCCAGCCTTTCATTGCAGAAACGTATGAGGCGCACCCCTTCCTCAAAAAGAGCCAGGGCTTCCTCGAGGCCCAGCTCGCCCCTCTCCAGCTCCTGGACAACCTCCTCCAAACGGGTCAGGGCGGCGGCGAAGGTATCTTCAGACACCGGTTTCCCCCTCCTTCACCTCTTCAATCCGGCAACCCAATTGTCCCCGGGCCAGTTTAACCCTAATCTTCTCCCCCCGGGAGACTTCACCAGCCCTTTTCACGATCCGGCCATCTTCGGCAAAGACAATACTGTATCCCCGCTCCAGTACAGCCAGGGGACTGAGGGTATCCAGCCTGCCCGCCTGCAGGGAAAGCCTGCTGCGCCACTGGCCCAGGCACTGAGTCATGGCCCGCTCCAGATTGCGGGCGTACCCGTCGAGCAGGAGCCGCTTCTCATTAAAAAAAATCTCGGGGGCAGTAAAGGGACGGCGCCGGCCCAGGGCGGACAAGTTTTTCCGCTCCTGAGCAATGATTGTTCTGATTCCCTGATAGGAGCGGGCCGCAAGGCTCTGGAGGCGCTGGTGCAGCTCGGCTTTGTCCGGGACGGCCAGTTCGGCTGCCGCCGAAGGGGTTGGCGCCCGGACATCGGCCACAAAATCAACGATGGTAAAATCCGTTTCATGGCCGACAGCAGTAATTACGGGCACGGGGCAGGCGGCAATGGCCCGGGCCAGCTTCTCGTCATTGAAGGGCCACAGTTCCTCCCAGGAGCCCCCTCCCCTCCCGATGATAATCACATCAACACCGGGAACCCGGGCCAGGGCCTCCAGGGCAGCAACCATTTGGGCAGGGGCCCTGTCCCCCTGGACCAGTACCGGGGCGACAATCAGATCCACATTGGCAAAGCGCCGCCGCGAGACGGTAATAATATCCCTGATAGCGGCACCGGTGGGAGAGGTAATGACCCCCACCCTGCGGGGCAGCAGGGGTAGGGTTTTTTTTCGCTCCGGAGCAAACAGGCCTTCCCCGGCCAGCTTTTTTTTCAACTCTTCAAAGGCCAGGTGCAGGGAACCCACGCCGGCAGGCTCCATTGCTTCCACATAGAACTGATAGACACCATCCCGGGCATAAACCCCTATGGAACCCAGGGCTATGACCTGCAGGCCGTTCCTGGGGGTAAAGCTTAAATTACGATTCTGGCTGCGAAACATGACACAGCGTAAGGTTGACTCCTCATCCTTAAGGGTAAAGTACATGTGCCCGGAACTGTGGTGTTTAAAATTTGATATTTCCCCCTGCACGCCCAGATTCCGGAGGAAGTCGTCCCCTTCCAGTTTTCCCTTTATATACCGGTTTATTTCACTGACCTGGTAGATTGTTGGCAGCATGGCATCCCAACCTTCCCCCGGCAGATCGTCCCTGCAGGTAAATATAAATCCGGATTCCCTCAGGATCCGGATAGTGGCCAGCATCTATACTATTACTATTCTCACCCTCCCCCGCCTTTTCCTGCCTAAAACAGAAAAAAGGCCCATGGGCCTTGTTCATTCTCCGCCGGGGACCTGCTCTTCTTTGAGGAGCCGGTTTATTGTCCCCAAAATACCGTTGACAAAGGGTCCTGACTGGGGGCCACTGTACTTTTTACATAACTCCACCGCCTCATTGATGGAGACACTGGCCGGTATATCCTGACAGTATAGTAATTCATAAACAGCCAGCCGCAGGATGGCCCTGTCCACCCGGGAAAGGCGGTCCACCGTCCAATCCAGCGCAAAGCGGTCGATCAGCTCATCTATTTTCTCTCTGTTTTCCCACATTCCCCAGATCAGTTCCTGCAGGTACTTTTCATTTTCAGGCTTCAGGACCAGGCCCTCTGTCACAGTGCGATAAGCCTCTTCCGGCTTTGCCCTGGCAACATCCATCTGGTAAAAGGCCTTTAAGGCTTGTTCCCTCGCGATCCTGCGACCCAAGATGTCCTTCTCCTTTCCTTAAATCCTTTACCGCTTGTTGGAAGGCCAGAAGTGCTCCAGGATTTCTCCCAGTTCTCCCCCGTCATCCAGCCTTTTCCCAATATAATAACCCAGACTGGCACAGATGAAAAGGACCAATGTTTCTATTATACCCCGGGAAATTATTAACCAGCCCAGGACAAAACCGATGAGACACCCGATAATTTTGCCCCGGTGCCGGGCAAAGAGGGCAAGGAGTTCTTCCTTCATCGCAACCCACCTCTTCCTGGAACGTCTGCCAGGGGATTATCATTCTATCTTCTTTTCCAGGGCTTCCTGGCCGATGTTGGCGATATGGACGTTTACCTCTGCCACTTCAATCCCCATGGTTTCCCTAACCTGCAAGCAAATGGCCTCCTGAATCCTTTTGGAAAGGGCAGGAACATTTTCTTCGGGATTGACGACTACCTGGAGCTTTACAGCAATTCCCCCCGGTGTGCCCTTCACCCGTACTCTGGTCTCCCGGGCGCCCCTTATCTGCCGCACTGTCCGTTGGATCAGATTCTCCACTGCCGCAAAGGAAATCTTCAGCTCCCCCAGTTCGGTGCGGGAGCTGATGCCCCTGCCCTGGCCCCTCCTGCCCAAAGCCAGGTAGAAGAGGCGTAGGCTGGCCAGGAGAAAAAAGAGGGCCACCAGACCCACATCGAGCCTGCCGTACAGAAGGGCTATGCTTGTCCCCAGCTGTTCCAGGGAGAGGAGGCCGAAGGCCAAAAGAAGGGCGAAGAGGGAAAGGAAGACCAGGGACAACATGGCCACAAAAAGGAGAATGCGATCAAGAAAACCCATTTTCACTATACTCCTTTCCCCACAGAAAAAAGTTCCTTTCGTATCTATCTTCTCCCGCTAAGGCCGTTACTTAACCCGGATATCCTCTTCCTTTTCTTCCGCTGCGAACCGCACGCCCTGAATGTGGATGTTGACCTCAACCACTTCCAGGCCCGTCATGGTTTCAATTTGTCTCTTCACATTCTCCTGCACCTTGTAGGCGACATCGGGAATACGGACACCGTACTCGACGATGACATACAAATCGACGGCGGTCTGGCGTTCGCCAACCTCAACCTTAACTCCCTTTGATAAGTTCTTCCGGCCCAGCATTTCCGCTATCCCGCCGGCAAGGCCGCCGCTCATGCCGGCCACCCCTTCAATCTCCGTGGCAGCAATACCGGCAATTATGGCCACAACTTCGTTGGCGATTTTGACCGTACCCAGCGCTTTTTCCCTCTCTACCAGTTCCTGCTCATTTACCATCACAATACACCCCCTGAGGATTGTTTTGCTGATGCATCTACATAATACCAGAGGAGTCTGAACTTGTTTATAATTATACCAGACTCCCCGGGGCAAGACAATCTTTTCCAACCTGAACCGTCCTTTATCTGGGACGGCTATCAATGACAATTGCCTCCAGGGGGACACCGCACATACCTTGCACCAAATCACCCAGCTGGGCAACCTGTTTTTTCTCCAAATGCTCAGCTTTTACCACAACATGCACCTGTCCGCCGTTGATAAAAACCACCGCTTCCCGAAAACCCTTGGCTTTAATCAACCCTTCCAGCTCCATTTCCCGTTCCAGATCCTGGGAAATCTGCAACAAACGGTCATGGGCTTCCCGGCGATTTTCCGGTTCGATGTTGGGATTATGGACAATCTCCCGCAACATATCCATCTGCTGGCTGCGGACCCGTTCCCTTTCCAGGCGATACTCGATAAAGAAATCCGTCTCAGCCTCCTTGAGCTGTTCGGGCAGTTCTTCCCCTTCTTCCTTTTCTTCCTCTTTTTCCCCCTCATTTTTTTCCCCTTCTCTTCCTTCCCCTGCCGCCAGCTCCCCCTCTGTACCGCCCGGCGCCCCGTCGGAAATCTGCAGCGAATAGAGAATAATAAAGAGCACCAGGAGGAGACAGAGGACCAACCACAGCCATTCCCGCCGCAATAACAGGGCCATAGGAGCAACACCTACCTTTCCTTTGGCAAGACAACAATTTTATGACTGCCTATCCCGAGGGCTACTTGGACCGCCCGCAGCAATTCTGCCTTAACCCGGGAATTGCCCGCCCCGGCAGCCACTACCAGCACCCCCTGGACCGGGGGGTGCGACTCCTTGCGCACCAGCCCCTGGTTTCCGGTCCCCTGGATGCCGGCCACCATAACCAGCTGCTGGTCTTCCCTTGTCTCCTGAATGACCCTTTGCCCGCCCCCGGTGTCCCTTTCTTCCGTTGTACGGGCTTCCACACTCCTGTTCTGGGCATAATCGTATTCCGGGCCGCCGGCTAGACTGACATAGACGGCCACTTCCCCGGCACCCTGGACTTCCGTTAAAATCCTGGCCAGGCGCTCCGAAAGAACCTGTTCATATAGTTGAAGCTCCGTTAAATTCTCCTCCCCTGTTGGGACATTTACTTTAATCCCTCCTTCCGGGATTTGTGTGTCCGGTTTCAGGGGTAGTTCCGCCCCCCGCCGGCCCCAGATGCCGGCGGTGAGGAAAAGGAAAAAACCGATGATTCCCAGCAGCACCAGCTTCACAGAAATCCCCCGCTGGGGCTTGCCCCAGGAACCGTTTTCCCCGTCCACCTCCCCTTTGTCAGCCCCGAAGAGCAGCTTTCCCTTTACCATGCTAAAGAACCCCATCCTCCACGGCACCTCCTATTTAATCATAATTATCCTTCTCCCAGGCAAAGACAGAGATGGTTTCCGGTTTCAGGTCAAAAAAGGTTGTCAATACCGCCCTGATTTTTCCCTCAAGGGCAGCCGGCAAGGTATCCTCTCCCCCTTCCCGGGAGCCGGCTTCCCCCCCTTTGCTTACCCTTATCTGTACCGGTTCCACCAGGGACACCCCATTCCCGGGCTCACCTTCCCCTTTGACCCAGAGGACAAGGCCGATAACATCCCCTGCCCCTTCCCCCAGAAAAACCTGCGCCCGAGCCCGGGTCACTTCTTCCAGGGACAGCACCAGGGCTTCGGCCTGTTCTTCCAGCTGGCGTCGGTAGAGGGCCAGGGCTTGCTCCTTCGCCTTTTCCGCCAGGGCTTCCCCTTGACCGGCCACCCCCCTTAGTCCCTCTCCGGCAAAGACCCTTTCCTCCAATCCGGCCGGGCTCCAGGACACGTCCTGCCGCAGGAGGAGAAGGAGGGGATTGACCAGGGCCATAAGGACAAAGAGGCCGACGACGACCCGGGCAAACCTGCGTATGTTGCCGGAGGGGAGTATCAGATCGAGAAAAGCGGCCAGGCTGACAATCAGGATCAGCTGTTTAACCCACTCGCGAAGATAGGCCAGCAGTGACAATCCCAACACCACCCTCCTCAACGGAGCATGACCGTTATATTGCCAACCCCGATGATCACCGTTATGGTTATAAAAAACATGATGGCGATGGTGGCAATGGAGACCAAAACCACCGTCAGGCTGTTGGCCAGGGAATTAAGGCACTGGACCAGCCTCCCCTCGGTAATAGGCTGGATGGCGGCAGCCGCTACCTTATAAATCAGGATCAAGGCCGCCACTTTAAGAATGGGAAAGGAACAGAGCAGGATGACGGCCAGAACTCCTGCAATGCCGATGGCATTTTTTAAGAGGAGGGAGCAGCTGGCAACGGCGTCGACGGTGTCGGCCAGCATTTTGCCCACCAGGGGGACAAAGGTCCCGGCAAGGAATTTTACGGTCCTGAGGGAAACGCCGTCGGAGACGGAAGCTGCCACGCCCTGCACCACAATGACACCGATGAAGATGCTGATGGCCAGGCCAAGGAGGACCACAGCCCCCTCCTGGATTAAACCGGCCAGGCGGGAAATGCTGATCCCTGCCGTCAACTGGCTGACGATGGCCAGGATGACGGCAATATAGATGAGGGGGAAAATGGTGGATTCGATGACTGTCGCCAGAATACTGATGACCATAAACAAAAGGGGATGAAAAAGGGCAGCAGAGGCTAAACCACCCACGGCCGTCAGGAGGGCCAGCATGAGGGGGAGTAAGGCCTGCATAAAGGTGACCATCCTATCTATTGCTTCCTGCCCGGTACTGATGGCAATGGTAAAGGTCTGAACAGCCAGGGCCAGCAAAACAAGGAAGCATACCGAGTAGCCAACCTGTCCCACTTCCTGGGCGGAAAAAGCCTGCTGGATATTGTTGAGAACGGCTGCAATTACCGCCAGCAGGATGAGCTGTCCCAGAAGGCGAGAGTTGGCCACCACTTCCTGGAAAAGATATCGGAGCAGGCCGCCAAGGAGGGCCCTGAAGTTAAAGGCCTCCTCACCCCGGGCGATCCGTCCCACCAGTTCCTGCAGGTTTATCTCCGGCAGAAACTCCCTCCCCTGCCGGTTGATTTCGGCGAGAAAGGCTTCGATTTTTTCCAGCTCCAGCTCTTCCATCTGTTCTCTAATAAGCGCTTCCCGATCAAAGGCTGTTTCATCTTCCGCAGCGGCGGCAACACTGTAGGCAAGGCAGAGAAAGAGGGTGACAACCAAAAGGGCAATACCTTTTCCCGTCATTCCTGATCCACCCCATCCAGTTTCAGGGTAAAAGTTGCAGGACAGAATCCAGAATAACCAGTAACATTGGAACGGCTAGAAACATGATCATGATCTTGCCCGCCAGTTCTATCTTCCCACCGATGGCGCTTTCACCGGCATCGCGGCAAATCTGGGCGCCGAATTGGGCTATATAGGCAATGGCCACAATTCTGAGGACCGTATTGAGATACAGGAGGTCCAAATTGGCGCGCCAGGCCAATTGCTGCAAGAGATTGAAGACGGTGGCGATGCGGTCCATGAGGAGGAGAAAGATCATAATCCCGGCCGTTAAACTGAGAAGCAGGGCCAATTCCGGCCGGTCTTCCCTGAGAAGCAGGACCAGAATGGTAACGGCCAGCCCGAGGCCGGCAATGGGCACAAGTTCCATCTAACCCACCCCTTCAATAGATGCGAAATACCGTGCGCACGGCAGTGAAGAGCTGGCTGAGGAGCTGCACCACCATCAGTAAAACAATCACAACTCCGGCCAGGGTGAGCATCTGGGCCTGCTCCTGTTTGCCGGCCTGGTGTAAGACGGTATTTAAGATCGAGATCAGAATCCCAATCCCGGCAATTTTAAAGATCAGGTCAAAGTCCACGGCCGCCACTCCTTTCGATCTTAGTAAAAGGTCAAGATCAGCATGGCCCCAAAGAGAAATCCCAGGTAGCGCCACATCCGCTCGTTTTTGCCGCTTATCTCCCTTGCCTGTTGCTCCATCCCCTTGAGCTGCTCCCGGGTAAGCTGGAGATGTTTCACCTGGTCCTGCCGGTCTGAACCGCCCAAAACTCCTCCCAGGGTTGCCAGGGGTTCTAAGTCCCGGGCATTGAGGACAGTAAAAAAAACCAGCTCCTCCAGACCCCTGGTCCAGGCCTCCTCCAGGCCCTTTCCCCCGGGCTCCAGGAGGAATCCTCGCACCCGGTGAAAAAAGGGGGCAATCTGGGGATCAGCAGCTGCCGCCACCGCCGCCAGGGCATCGGGCAGAGGCGTGGCACCATAGTTTATCTCTGTTTCCAGGTGCTGCAGGGCCGACTGCAGGGAACGGAGCAACCGGGGGCGCTGGGCGTAGGCCCGGGCAACATTGTTTCCCAGCAGCCCACAGGCCAGGATGAGCAAAAGGGCCCCGGTCAATTTCAGCATAATGGCATCCCCCCACCTCAACGGATCGGTTTTGCCAGGAGAGCAGAGTAGGTCCTGCCGTCGACAACCCCTTCCAGGGTACCGACCCCCAGGGAAAAACCAAGAATTACTATCCGCTCAAAAATCTTCTGGTCCAGGATCCGGGCTAAAAGGGGCCGCTGCTTGAGAGCGGCCAAACTGTGGCCGTGGACAGTTGTCACCAGTTTCACCCCGGCATGGAGGGCTTCTTCCAGGGCGGCCACATCCTCTTCCTGGCCCAGTTCATCGGTGGCGATTACCTGGGGCGACATGGATCTAATCAGCATCATCATCCCCTCGGCCTTGGGGCAACCATCCAGAATATCTGTCCTCGGTCCCAGGTCCTTCTGGGGAACGCCGGCATAGGAGCCGCCGATTTCCGACCGCTCATCGACCAGGCCGACACGGCGGCCCGGGAGGCCCAGGGCGGGGATGCCCCAGCTTATCTGGCGCACCATATCCCGCAGGAGGGTCGTCTTGCCCCCCCGGGGCGGGGAAACTATCAGTGTGTGGTACAAGTTCCCTTCCTCCCGATTAATGACATAGGGCATCACTTTGTCGGCAACTCCGGGCAATTCCCGGGCAACCCGCACATTGAGGCCGGTAATATACTTGAGGGCCCGAACCCTGCCCCCTTCCAGGACAACCTTTCCCGCCAGCCCCACCCGGTGTCCCCCCGGCAAGGTTATGAATCCCTGGCGCAGTTCTTCTTCCAGGCTGTATATGGAACAGTTGCTCATTAACTGCAGGGTCCTCTTCATATCTGCGGCGGAAACCAGGTAGGCGCCATGAGTCGTAGCCATCAGCTCCCCCCGGGGACTCACAAAGGCATCGCCCTGGGAGAAACCCAGCATCAGGGGCCTGTCCTGCCGCAGCCGGATTTCTTCGACCTGGGACCATACTTCCGGGGTTATCCTGGCCAGGATATCCTGAATTGGCGGGGCCAGGAAAGAGAGGAGTTGCCGGAAATCCTGGAAAGCCGGGCGGGTTTCCCTGTCTGCCAGCGGCAGGAGATCCATTTCCAACCACTCCTTCTCTTCTATAGATATGGTTCTGCTGGCAAAAATATGAAACAAAAAAAGACTGCTGCAGCCTTAACTGCAGCAGCCGGAAAATTACTAATTACCCCTCCCGGGGGAAAAGGGCAATCCTTATTTCTCTTCTTCTCCTTCTACTACCTCATCATCTTCCTCTTCTTCGTCATCGAAATCTTCAAAAACTAAATAGTCCTCGTCGTCATCATCATCTTCTTCAGTGCTAAACACTACGGTGCCACAATTGGGACAGGTAATCTCGATCTCGGTCCCGTCTTCATCGAGGACATCTTCCTCAAAATACACCTTTTCCCCACATTGGGGGCACTCAACTTCTATATAGTCATCCTCCTCGTCCTCATCATATTCCCCATCGTCGTAATAATCATCCTCCAGTTCACCCAGGCTTTCATCCACAGCGCTCACATACTCCTCCAGCTCCTGATAGTCCTCGGAAAGCTGTTCCAATTCATCGACCATTTCGCTTAAGACGGCCAGGATCTCTCCCAGGATGCGGCCTTCTCCCGTTTCTTGCTTTAATTCAAGGCCTTCAGCCAGTCCCTGGAGGTAGGCAATCCTCTCCTTCAGTTCCCGCATGTGACACGCCTCCTTTCCTTGCTTTACCAATACTCAGTCATAGTATATCACAGAAAGGGAGAAATAACACTAGACCCTTTCGATATATTCTCCCGAACGGGTATCGATCTTGATCACATCCCCTTCCTCAACAAAGAGGGGAACCTGGACTTCCGCCCCCGTTTCCAGCACAGCCCTTTTGGTAGCCCCGGACACGGTATCGCCCTTGACGCCGGGATCCGTTTTGACGACGGCCAGCTCCACAAAATTGGGCAGCTCGATCCCGATGGTGGTCCCCTTATGTAAGAGCACACTGATCATCATGCCTTCCTTCAGGAACTGGACGGCTTCACCCAGTTGCTCCGCGGAGAAATTGAGCTGCTCATAGTTTTCTGTATCCATAAAGGTAAACTGATCCCCCGCCCTGTACAGGTATTGCATCTCCCGCTTGTCGAGATGGGCACGGTTTACCTTTTCCCCAGCCCGGAAGGTCTTTTCCACCGTCGCACCGGTCCTTACATTTTTCAGCTTGCTGCGGACAAAGGCCGCCCCCTTACCCGGCTTTACATGCATAAAATCAATTACCGTGTATACCTCGCCATCCAATTCAATGGTCAAGCCAGTGCGAAAATCATTGGTTGAAATCATCTGGGCACCTCCTTTGGAAAAGTAAGCTACCAGAGACAGGCTTCCGACTCTGCCCTTGCTCTTCAGGGACGGCTCCAGGGACCAAAGGGCCGGCACGACCGCTATCCTGCCTGGACCAGTTCCCGGTGCGATTGGTTGAGAACCTCACAACCCCTTTCGGTGACGACAACCAGGTCCTCGATCCGCACTCCGCCCCAGCCCGGCAGATAGATCCCCGGCTCAATGGTAAGGACCATGCCCGGTAGCAGGACCGTGTCGGCACCCGGTGTCAAATGGGGTTCTTCGTGGATGCAGAGGCCCACACCGTGTCCGGTACCGTGGCCAAAGTAGTCGCCATAGCCGTGGTCAACAATTATTTTGCGCGCCGCGGCGTCAACCTCACCGGCGGTGCGCCCGGGAGCAACGGCGGCTATCGCCGCCGCTTGCGCCTCCTGAACAATCCGGTACACCTTCACTTGCTCCGGCGTTGGCTTCCCCAGAACAACGGTCCGGGTAAAATCGGAATGATAACCGTCCACCACCGTCCCATAATCCATAATAACAAATTCTCCCTCCTGGAGCAACTTGTTGCTGGCAACCCCATGGGGCAAAGCGGCACGGGGGCCCGAAGCAACTATGAAAGCAAAACTTGCTCCTGTTCCCCCGTGCCGGCGGGCAAATAGCTCCAATTCCAGGGCTATTTCCCGTTCCGGCAGGCCGGGTTTTAAAAAGGACAGGATGTGGGCAAAGGCCCGGTCATCCAACTGGGCTGCCCTTTTAATGGCCGCAAGCTCTGCATCGTCCTTCTGCCGCCGCAGGGCCTCAACATGGCCGGCACAGGGAACCCACTGGACCTCCCTGGTCTTCTCCACCAGGTTGCGGTAATCCCGGTAGGATAAATAGTCCTCTTCAAAGCCCACCCGCCGCAGGCCATATTCCGCAAGGAGCGGGGCCAGGGTGGCGGTGAAAGGCCGCCGGGAGCGCACAATTTCCCATCCCACTGCCTCCTGGCCGGCCTGTTCCAGGTAACGAAAATCGGTACAGAGGAAGGATTTCTCCCGGGTGACCAGGAGCCAGCCCTCCGAGCCGGTGAAGCCGCTTAAATACCTGCGATTTGCTCCATGGCCGACGAGGAACCCATCCAGCTCTAAAGCCGACAATCTCTCCCTGAGTTTTTCCACCCGCGCCAGCATGACTTCACCTCTCCCACCAGTTACTGAACCCCCGCTGGCCGGGGGTGTTTATTCCACCTTCCCGGCCGGGAGCTTTACTCGCCGCTTACCGCTATGGGCTTGAAGCGCAGGGTCGGGGAACCGTAGCCGAGATAAAACCGCAGATCGTTGCCTATGGCCTCGACACCCTGGAAAAGTTCCAGGATATTGGATGCGACAGCCACGCCCCGGACAGGATAGGCAAGTTCCCCCTTTTCAATCCACAGGCCGGCGGCGCCGACGGAAAAATCCCCGGAAATGGGATTGGCTGTATGCATGCCCAGGACTTCGGTAATGTAAAAACCCTGGGAAATATCCCGGAGTAATTCCTCCTTGCTGGCCCGGCCGGGCTGCAAGAAAATATTGCTGGGACCGACTTCCGGTGTGCCCTTGTAGGAGGGCCGGGAAGCGTTGCCGGTAGATTTGGTACCGTCCTTGGCTGCGGAATAGGTGTTGTGGAGGTAACTCCGGAGGACCCCTGCCTCAATCAGCACCGTTTTCCCCGAGGGAACCCCTTCCCCGTCGACGGGACTGGAATTGATGCCTCCCGGTAAAGCACCGTCATCGATGAGGGTTACATCCCCGGCTGCCACCACTTTCCCCAGCTTCCCTGCCAGAAGGGAACGCCCCTTCTGCACGGCCTCCCCGCTCAGGGCCGGCACCAGTACCCCGAGGAACTGGGTTGCCACCCGGGGGGGCATCACAATGGGAACCCTCTGGGTGGGTACCTTCCTGGCCCCCAGCATCGAGACTGCCTCTTCCCCGGCTTCTCTGCCAATGGCCCGGGGATCCAGGTCGGCAAAATTCAAGACATAATCCATGCCAGAGCCGGTCTGGGTATCGCCATTTTCCTCGGCCACCACCGACACATAGCCGCCGCAGAAGGAACCCCGGTAACTGACATCGACTCCCCGGGAGTTGACGATAGTAACCTGGTAAAGGGTGTCTTCATAAGCGGCCTGCTCCGAGCGGACGACCCGCCGGTCATAGCTGAAAGCCGCATCCTCAATGGCCAGGGCCAGTTCGATTTTTTTATCAACTGGTGTTTTTTCGAGCAGGGGATCATAAATTGCGACTTTCGGCAGCTTTTCTACAGGCTCCGGGAGAAGATTGCACTCATCGGCGGCCGTCCTGCCGGCATTGGCAATGGCCTGGGCAAGGGTCTCGGCAACGGGGGCGGTATCCAGTTGGGAAGTATAGGCATAGCCCATCCGCCCCTCGATTATGACCCGGATTCCCAGCCCCACTTCCTGCGCCTGTTTTATTGATTCCACCTTCCCGTGGCGCACCTGGACACTGAAGGACTTATGTTTCAGTAAAAAAGCCTCTATTAAATCTGCCCCTTGCTCTTGCCCCTTAGTTATAACCCAGTGGGCAAGTTCCCGTTCCTTCATCACAAAGCCTCCTTATTGCATCAAGTTCCCAGCCACAAATGAAAGTATTACCCCGTTCCCCCGACAATGAGCTGTTTGATCAGGATCGTTGGTTGGGCATCGGAGACCGGGACACCCTGTCCATCCTTGCCGCAGGTGCCAATGCCAAAGCCCAGGTCATTCCCGACCAGTTCTATTTGCTGCAGTGCCTCCGGGCCATTGCCCGTCAGGGTGGCACCCCGCACCGGGACAGTGACTTTACCCTTTTCAATGAGATAGGCTTCCATAACATCGAAGACAAAGTCCCCGGTGGTGGTATTTACCTGGCCGCCGCCCATCTTTTTCACCAGGAGTCCCCTGGGGACCCGGGCAATGATTTCCTCCGGGTCCGTTTCCCCGGGGGCAATATAGGTATTGGTCATGCGGGGGATAGGACGATGGGCAAAGGATTGCCGCCTGCCGTTACCCGTCAGGGAGTGACCGTCCCTGGCGGCGGTAAGGCGGTCGTACATATAGGACCGGAGGATGCCATTTTCAATCAGAATATTCCGCTGGGAGGGAGTCCCTTCATCGTCGAAGCGGAAGGAGCCATACCTGTTGGGCAGGGTGCCGTCGTCGATCACGGTAACGATCTCGGCGGCTACCTTTTCTCCCAGCTTGCCGGCATAGACGGAGAGTTCCTTTTGGGCCAGATCGGCCTCCAGGCCATGGCCGCAGGCTTCGTGGACCATTGTGCCTCCAGCCTCCGCTGCCATAACGACGGGCATACGCCCCGCCGGGGCCGGCCTGGCCGACAGCATCTGGACAGCCTGCCTGGCCGCCCGCTCGGCCAGAAGCTCCGCTTTCTCTCCTGCCAGGAGTTCGAAGCCTGCTAAACCACCTATGGCTTCATAACCGGTCTGGATTATCCCC
>DUTA01000074.1 GCA_012842325.1 Bacillota bacterium
CCCGTCAACAATGCTTTCACAGGCATCATCCTCCCTTTTTCCCTAGTTCTATTGTATGGAACACCGTTCCCGCTGGAGGCAAAAAAATTATTCCAGCCTGTCACTGATAGCCCTGGCCGTCTCCATGACGCTGGCAATTAGCTCCGGCAGGCGTTCATCAGTCATGCGGCTGGTGGGACCGGAAACACTGATAGCAGCCACAACGGTGCCGGAAGGAGCAAAAATTGGTGCCGCCACACACCGCAAACCAACTTCAATCTCCTCGTTATCCAGGGCATAACCGGCCCGGCGGATCCGCGCCAGTTCCTGCTCCAGTTCCCCCGGGTCGGTAATGGTATTTTCTGTAAACTTGGTCAAGGGGGCCTGTCCCAGCACCAGGCAAAGCCAGGAGGGGTCTGCGTAGGCCAGCAGCACTTTTCCCACTCCGGAACAGTGGGCAGGGGAACTGGAGCCGACGGGAGGCGTCAGACTGAGACGGTGTTTGGTTTCAATCTTATCAATTACAATAATTTCCGGACCATTTTCCTTATTATCATTCAACACCGCCAGGTGGACCGTTTCCTGGTACCTTTCCCCCAGTTCCCGAAGCCAGGGCCTGGCCAGATCCCGCAGGCCCATATATTGGTTGGCAAGCATGCCGAGGGCATAGAGGCGAAAGCCCAACCAGTACTTGCCCGTCAACTCATTCTGCTGGACAAAGCCACGGCGTTCCAGGGTGGACAGGACCCTGTAGACAGTACTCTTATAATAGCCCAATTTGGCAGCAATCTCCGTGACTCCCAGTTCCCTCTTTTCCTGCTGGAAGAGCAGCAGCACCTGGAGGGCCCGGTCGAGGGCCTGGATACAGGGCTTTTCCACAGCCAATCTCTTCCTTCCCTCTGTACAGTTACACCTTTTTTATTCGCCACCCTTGCCCAATCTCCTTTTAGGATACCCTATTCCATCCTGCTAATTTCTTTGCGCAGGCGACGCAGGATCCGCTTCTCCAGGCGGGAGATGTAGGATTGGGAAATGCCCAGCAGATCGGCAACTTCCTTCTGGGTTTTTTCCTTCCCCCCCTTCAGCCCAAAGCGCAGTTCCATAATCTTTTTCTCCCGCCCGCTCAATTTTTGCAGGGCCGCATAGAGGAGCCGCCTGTCTACCTCCTCTTCAATGAACTTGTAGATGATATCGCCTTCGGTTCCCAATACATCGGAAAGGAGCAGCTCGTTGCCATCCCAATCGATATTGAGGGGTTCGTCAAAGGATACCTCCAAACGGAGCTTATTGTTGCGCCGGAGATACATCAGGATCTCATTCTCAATACAGCGGGAAGCATAGGTGGCCAGCTTGATCTTCTTGCCCGGATCAAAGGTGTTGACAGCTTTAATTAAACCGATGGTCCCTATGGAAACCAGATCCTCAACACCGATGCCGGTATTTTCGAACTTCCGGGCTATGTACACCACCAGGCGGAGATTGCGCTCGATGAGCGTGCTTTTGACTTCCTGGTCCCCCTGCTGGAGCCGGTCCAGCAGGAGGTATTCCTCGGCATTGCTCAGGGGAGGTGGGAGCGTTTCACTGCTCCCGACATAATAGAGGGTGCCTGCCAGTTTCGCTGCCTGCAGCAGGCGGCAGAGGAGCCAATGGAGGAAGATTATCCCCCGGCGACCGCTGTTGCCAAACACCTTATTCCCCCCTCCGCATCTTTTTCCACACCCCAATCCGGGCCCTCAATCTCCGCAGACGATTAGGTCCGGGGGAACCAGGGCCCTATAGGTGCCTTGAAAGCCCAGCTCCTGATTAACCACCCCCACCAGAGCAGGTTTCCCCCCAACCCACCGGCCGGCGACAAAAAACCGGATTTCGTCGGGACGAATGCCCAGGAGCAGCCCCCCCTTTCTGCCCAGGCTGGAAAAGGGAATCAGCCGGCAACGGCCTGCCCACACGGGATCCTTTAAGTTGGCCAGCCCGCTCCAATCCATCTTCTCCTGCCGGCAGACGGCCTGTACTTCCGGGGGAAGGATACCGCTGAGGGCATTGTGTTCGAGGATCATAACCGGCCTGTTGCTCAGGGGGTCCCACAATTGATTTCCCGTATCCACCAGGGCGACAGCCTCCACCCAGGCACGGCCAAAGCGCAGCCTCACCTTTACCCTATTCTCCCTCTGCCACCGGTACTGGCGGAGATAATTCCAGGCCAGGTAAACCACCCCTAAACTGACCGCGGCCGCGGCCGGCAGGGACCACCAGGGAACAGAGCCCGGCGAAAGGGCAGCAAAATACAGGAGGGACAGGGCGGCACCACCGGTGAGGAAAGAGAGGAGATAAAAGGAGGCCAGGTGGGAGAGGAATCTTTGCCAGCAGGTGAAGCCAAAGGCGATAACCACCATCCCCAGGGAGACAAGTACCTTGAGCAGCGGGAGGTGAAGAAAGGGAAAGGGAAGGATGAGTACTGCCAGGGCATAGAGGCTGCCCAGTAAGGAACCGGCCCCCAAGCGCCAGGGGGTAAAACTGGCCCGGGTCAGGGCAGCCGTCAGGGATAAAAGAAAACAGTTCATGAGGAAATTGACGATCAACACCAGGTCTGCGTAAATATAGGGCAATGGTTCCTTCCTCCCCTTACCCAACAAGTAAGTGAAAGGCCGGCCAGGGACACACCAGTTTAGAGGACACCACTTCCTCCAAATATGTTTATGAGACCTGCCGGTTGGATATGCCCATTATAACCTTCCCCGGCTTAAAAGATTGTCAGATGGGGTTCGGCCGCAAATAGAAAAAGCGGGGTATTTTTACCCTGCTTTCCTTCTTTCTCCTTTGTTTTTTCTCGCCATGACTTATTAAAGGGCAAGCCCTTCCCGGAAGCTTCCCTTCCCAAGAAAGATTCCCCGCCGGAACCGCAATCTTTCCCGCTCTTTATTCCGCCCTTATTTGCGCCGCAAAAAGGCCGGTATATCCAGGCCGTCCGTGGTGAAGGATTTGATATCCAACTCGTTCATACCCTTTTCTTTGCTGGCCGGCCGCTGTTCGAAGCCGGTGGCAATGACGGTTACCTTGACCTCGTCCTCCATAGATTCGTCAATTACTGCCCCAAAGATTATATTGGCGTCGGGATCCGCGGCTTCGGCAATAATCTCCGCCGCCTCATTGACCTCAAAAAGCCCCAGGCTGGAACCACCGGTAATATTAAAGAGGACACCCTTGGCCCCATCGATGGAGGTTTCCAGGAGGGGGCTGGAGATGGCCATCCGGGCCGCCTCGGCCGCCCTGTTTTCACCGCTGGCCCGTCCTATTCCCATCAGGGCAGAGCCGGTTTCATGCATAATCGTCTTTACATCGGCAAAATCCAGGTTGATTAACCCCGGCACGGCGATCAGGTCCGAGATACCCTGAACCCCCTGGCGCAGGACATCATCGGCAATGCGGAAAGCTTCAATAATAGAAGTTCTCTTTTCCACCACCGTCAGCAGCCGGTCGTTGGGAATGATAATCAGGGTATCGACCTTTTCCTTCAGTTCCGCGATACCCTTCTCAGCCTGGACCTGCCTTCTCCGGCCCTCGAAGGTAAAGGGTTTGGTGACCACCCCGACCGTCAGGGCACCGAGTTCCTTGGCCAACTCGGCCACGATGGGACAGGCCCCCGTTCCTGTTCCCCCGCCCATGCCGGCAGTAATAAAAACCATATCGGCGCCCTTGAGGGCCTGCTGCAAGACCTCCCTACTCTCCTCCGCTGCCTTTTTCCCGATCTCCGGATTGGCACCGGCTCCCAGGCCCTTGGTCAATTTCTCGCCAATCTGGATCTTTTGGGGTGCCTCCGACAAAAGCAGTGCCTGGGCATCGGTATTGACCGCAACAAAGTCCACTCCTCTCAGATTGGCAGCTATCATTCTATTGATGGCATTATTGCCCCCGCCACCGACACCCACTACTTTAATCTGGGCAAAATTATCCATTTCCATATCAAATTCCAGCATATCCCTGCCCTCCTCGCAGACTTTTCCAGTTTACACTCAAATAAACCATAGCTGTCTTCCATTTTTATATCACTTAGAATTCAACACCAGGAGAGGTTTCCTTTTTTTTCGACACTATTACTCGAGGCTGGAAAGGGCCCCATCCTTGGGCAGATCACCCTTGAATAAAACATGGACCCTGTCGCCCCTGCGCACATTGATCACGGCCAGGGAACCGTCCAGTTCCCGCAGGGTTTCCCGCAGTAAAGCTACCTTTTGGGCACTGTCTTCAGCTTGTCCAAAGAGAATCTGCACCCCTTCCCCGGTGTAAAAAACCAGTTCGCCGTTCCCGGACAGATGTATCTCGGCAAGCATTTCCCTGAGGTCTGCGGGGAAATACTCCAGAACAGCCACCAGATCCGCCAATTGCTGACAATGGAGAGATTGTCCGGGCAAAGCCGGGTCCTTTATTTCCAAACCTGTAAGGATCGGCAATTTGAAGTCCTCGATAGTGTCGGAAACCGGACCAAGGATGATCCCATCGGCGGCCACCTGCAGGAAGGAGGTGTAGTAGGGGACCAGAAAGGAGGGTGTTCTTTCCTCCAGCACAATAACCAGGGCATCGGGCAGTTCTCTCCTTACGGTAACCTCCTTGACCCAGGGAGAGGCCAGGAGCCACTCCCTGAGCTGCCACGACTTGATCCGAAAAAGATTGGTTCCAGGTTCCAGGGCCGTGAGGCGGAGGACATCTTCAGCGGTCAGACGCACATTGCCCTCTATTTCTATCCTTTGCAGGGTGAATATGGGTACATAATACAGGAGGGGTCCCAAGGACAGAAGGAGAAATCCCAGGTAAATAAAGAAACGCGCTCCTTTCAGCCCCCGGCGGCGCCCTTTGAAGGGTATAATTTTGCCTCCTTTCCTGTCCACTGTTTTCCCCCCGTTTTCCTGGAGCCTTGACCTAGGCCGGCTCTTCCAAACGCCAGATCTGGGCGCCCAATTTCTGTAATTTCTTTTCAATGGCCTCATACCCGCGATCAACATGGTAGATGTTGTCGATGGTGGTCTTTCCTTCGGCGACCAACCCGGCCAGGATCAAAGCAACCCCCGCCCGCAGATCCGAGGCCTCGACGGCGGAACCGGTCAGACCCTCCACTCCCCGGATTATGGCCGCCCTACCTTCGGTCTTGATCTGGGCCCCCATCCGCAGCAGTTCATCCACATGCTTGAAGCGATTGGCAAAAATATTTTCGATGATCACGCTGGTGCCTTTGGCAATGCTGAGCATGGCCATGGTCTGGGGCTGCATATCGGTGGGGTAGCCGGGATAAGGCAGTGTTTTTATATCTACACCCACCAGGCGCCCGGTCCCCCGGACCCGGATGCCGGTTTCCCCCCCCTCAACTTCAGCCCCGGCTTCCCGCAGCTTCGCCGCTATCGGCTCCACGTGTTCGAAGATCCCGTTCTCGATGAGGATTTCACCGCCGGTCATGGCCGCCGCCACCATAAAGGTACCCGTCTCAATCCGATCGGGGATAACGGTATAACTGATGGGGCCCAGGCTTTCCACACCGTCAATTTTTATTGTATCCGTTCCGGCCCCCCGGATCCGGGCTCCCATTTTGTTGAGAAAATTCTGCAGATCTACAATCTCCGGCTCCTTGGCGGCATTGCGGATGATGGTCGTGCCCCTGGCCCGCACGGCCGCCATCATTATATTTTCCGTCGCGCCGACACTGGGAAAATCAAGGTGCACCTCGGCTCCCCGCAGGCCCTTGGTTTCCGCATAGACATAGCCGTGCCTTTCGGTAATCTGGGCATTCAAGGCCCGGAGGCCCTTTAGGTGTAAATCAATGGGGCGGGGGCCGATATTACATCCCCCCGGATAGGCAACCCTTACCTTCCCCTTCCGGGCCAGGAGGGCGCCCATGAGGAAAATTGAGGAACGGGTTTCCCGCATCAGGTTCTCCGGTATTTCCCAGTTGTCAATCTGCCCTGTGTCAATGGACAGGTTCCTCCCTTCCCTCCTGACCTCGGCACCCAGCGATTCCAGGATCCTGGTCATCACCGTTACATCCCGCAGGTACGGGGCATCACAGATGGTACAGCGACCAGCAGCCAGTACGGTAGCCGCCATGATGGGCAGGGTTGCATTCTTTGCCCCATTTACATGAACTGTACCCTGCAGCGGGACGCCGCCAATTATGGCAAATCGCTCCACCGACCCGCACCTCCCAGTTTCTCCTTACTCCCACAGCCCTGCTATTCCTTCAGGCAAGCCACCAATTCCTCGCCAACCTTCCAGACATCGCCGGCACCAATGGTCAGCACCAGATCTCCCTTGCCGAGCCTCCCTTTGAGGTACCTGGGTATCTCCGCCATTTCTTCGATATATTTTACTCTAATCCCCTGCGCTCCAATCTCCGCAGCGATGGTTTCCCCGGTAATGCCGAGTATAGGTTGTTCCCCGGCGGAGTAGATATCAGTCACAATCACTTCATCGGCAGCGGTAAAAGCCCGCCCAAACTCGGCCTTGAGGAATTTTGTCCTGGTATACCGGTGGGGCTGGAAGATGACAATGATCCGGTTAAAAATTCCTGCCCGGGCCGCCTTCAGGGTAGCCCGGATCTCCGTCGGATGATGGGCATAGTCATCCACCACCTTGATCCCCGCCACTTCCCCCAGCAATTCAAAGCGCCGGTGGACACCCCGGAAGGTCTCCAAGGCCTCGGCAATTTGGGAGAAGGAAAGTCCCAGCTCCAGGCCCACGGCCACCGCTGCCAGGCTGTTGGCCACATTGTGTTCGCCCGGGACCTTTAAGGTCAGTTGCCCCAACTCCCGCCCACCCCTGTAGACCCGGCAGCGGCTGCCCAGATCAAGGGGGGTAATATCCCTGGCGGTAAGATGGGCCTCCTGCTGATGAATCCCGTAGGTTATTACCCGCCCCTTTACCCCGGGAATAATCTTTTCCACAAGATAACTGTCCCGGCAGAGAACGGCGACGCCTCCCTTTTTTACTGCCGCCACAAAGGCGGCGAAGGCCTCCACGATCTTGTCCACAGTGCCGTAATAATCAAGGTGATCATTCTCGATGTTGGTGACCACGGCAATCTCCGGCTGCAAACGCAGGAAAGAGCCGTCACTTTCATCGGCCTCCGCCACCAGGTATTCCCCCGTCCCCAGTTTGGCGTTTCCGCCGATATCGTTTAATTCCCCGCCAATAAGGAAAGTGGGATCCAGGCCGTTTTTTTCCAGCACCAGGGAGATCATGGAAGTAGTGGTCGTCTTTCCGTGGCTGCCGGCCACGGCAATACCCCGTTTCATGTTCATCAGCTCAGCCAGGATCTCACCCCGGGTGTAGATGGGGATATTGGCTTCCCGGGCCGCAACCACCTCCACATTGGCTTCCGGAATGGCCGAAGATACCACCAGCAGATCGGGGGCATTGAGGTTCTCCCGCCGGTGGCCGATGTAGGTGCTGGCCCCCAGGCTCTCCAGACGTTGGATGGTGCTGGATGGTTTTAGATCGGAACCGGAAATATTATAACCCATTTCTAATAATACCTTGGCAATGGCACTCATACCGGCACCGCCAATTCCCACGAAGTGTACGCGACGCTGCGGAGATAGCAACCCTTTCATCTCCTTCCAAGGGGGATAATGGATGTAAGTAGGTCAAAAAATGGGTCGTGTATCACCATGTTATGCGCCGGGAATAGGAAGTGTTACAAAAGAGATTTCTGCCTACCGGCCAACTCATAGATTAATTCCACCAGAAGGTCTTCGGCCTGTCTTTGCCCGAGCTTGCGACTTTTTTCCGCCATGCGCTGCAGGCGGGCAGGATCCCGCAAAAGCTCCAGTACCTGCATGGCCAGGGTGGCGCCATCCAACTCCCTCTCCCTGATTACCACCGCGGCCCCTTCCCGTTCCAACAACCTGGCATTGTATTCCTGGTGATTGCCCGTCACGTAGGGAGAAGGGATCAAAATGGCCGGTACTCCCCGGGCGGTAAGTTCGGCCAGGGTCGTGGCCCCGGCCCGGGCGACCACCAGG
>DUTA01000075.1 GCA_012842325.1 Bacillota bacterium
CCATGCCGGTTGTTATCCTGGACCAGCTTAGTATGCACATTGGTGAGCTTTTTGACTTAAGCAAAATACCCTGGGATAACTCACCCAGAAATATCAAGATATTGAACGAAACTATGGCCTATTACACTTCAGGTAGACCAGGGTCCCGTTCTCATATACACGGTAAAGCTTGAAATCCAGGATTTCTTCCGGGGGTTCTTTGAAGATTTCCCACCAGGCCACATTCATCTCCGGGGTGTTCCAGGTGATCCGGTGGGAGATGAAAATGGCGGTAATGGGAGCATATTTTTCCAGCTCCCGGATCATGTCGGGATGGAGGGGAAGCTTTACCGACGGGCGGTCGGAATACCAGGCCACCAGGTGGCCGTCGTTGGAGACCACCACTTCCTCCTCGCCCACCAGCCGGGCCAGGTCGGCCAGGGGCTTTCCGAACTGGTCGGCCAGGCGGATATAGACATTGGGTTCTTCCCAGTCGGGCAGGTTGGCCCCCAGCATGGGAAGGGTCAAAAGCAGGAGAAGGCCCACGGCCAGAGCCCGCCTGTGCCCGCAGGTTTTATCCAGCAGCCATTTTAAGGCGGCCAGGCCGAAAATGATATAGAAAGGCAGGAAAATAAAGAAGAGGCGGGGGATGTAGTGGATTACCGCCAGGGCACCCAGCTGCACCACAAAACAGCCGGCCGCCAGGAGGTAGAGCTCTTTGGCCCGCCGCTCCAGGGGAAGGAAAAAGGCAACAAGGGCCAGCACCAGGAGGGCGGCAGCCACCCCGGAAAATTCGGGGGTGAAGAAGTCGGCGGCAAAGGTCAACAGCCCGCCCTTGATCTTGCTTAAAAGAGCCCGGGGGTAGGTCCGGATAAAGCCGAAGACATCGGGGGGAGAGGGGACCATATAGAGGGTGTAGGCGGGGTTGACGCTGGTAAACATGGCTATCTCATACTGCTGCAGGGAAAAGAAGGGGGAGCCAAAGAGGTAAAGGTTGCGGAGAAACCAGGGGCTTGCCGGGAGTATAAAACCGGCCAGATAACGGGCCGGGGGGCGCCAGCCCTCCTCCCGGCGCTGGAACCACCAGTAAAGGCCCACCAGGGGCAGGAAGACCAGGGCATTGTACCGGGCCAGGTAAAAGAGGCCGCCGGCGGCACCGACCAGGTAGTCGCCCCGGGGCGAACGGCAGCCGGGCAAAGCCAAAAGGTAGAACCAGAGGAGCATCAGGAAGAGGGCCAGGGGTTCCGTCAGCCCCGAGGAGCTGTAATGGAGGTTTTGGGCGCTGAAGATATAGACCAGGGCCGAAGCGGTGGCAACCCCCGTACCAAAAAGCTGCCGGGCCAGGAGAAAGATCAGCACCAGCCCCCCCAGGTAAAAGAGGCCGGTGACACCGGCCACCACCGGGTCGGTGGCGGGGAGGAAGCGCAGGGCCAGCCCCAGAATCAGGGGCCAGAGGGGGGCCCGCCAGAGGTTGGGCTGGGGGAAGGGATGGATACTGAGGCCCAGGGGGGTCATGTAAGCCGAGGTTATCCCCTGACCCCGGGCGATGTTCCTGCCCATGCTGGCGTAATCCATGGCGTCGTTGTAGGGTATGGCCAGGAAGGTGGCCTGATAGGTGTAAAGCCAGACCCCAATGCCCAGAAAGACTAGCAAAAGCAAAAGGAGCCAGGACCAGGTGGGGCTGACTTGGTCTTTCCTGTCCGTCATAGTCTTTCCTCCTGCAGCTGAATGGGGCAGGGAATGAGCCAGAAAGGCCGCCGGACACCCCAGCGAAGCCCCCGCCCGGAACGCTATTTTTGTTTTCCTTCCCTCCCGTATATTGCCCTCTCCGCCAGGAAAAGCCCGACAACCCCCAGGGCCACCCCCAGCCACAGGGTGGAAAAACGGGTGATAATGGTGGCGGCCCCGGCCACAGCCGGGCTTAAGCCGGCCAGGTATAGGAGCCCCAGAATGGTCCCCTCCACGGCCACCAGGCCGCCGGGCAGAAAGGAGAGGGCCCCAACAATGGCGGAAAAGGAAACGACGAAAAGGGACTGGAGCAGGGGCAGGTGGGCACCCAGGGCCAGGACTCCCAGGTACAGGACCAGCCCTTCAAAGCCCCAGGACACCAGGCCCAAAAGAACGGCAAGGAGCAGGGACCGGGGCCGGAGGAGCTGGTGAAAGCAGGCCTGGATTCTGGCCAGGGGCGGAGCCAGCCGCCCGGCCAGGGGAATCCTTTCCAGGCGCTGGAGCAGGCCCCGGGTAAGCTCCGGCTTCTGCATCAGGAGGACGAAGAGACCGACGGCCCCGGCGCTGGTTGCCAAAACTGCGCCCCCATAGCGGTAATAGACGGCCCCCAGGGAGGCCAGGAGGATCATGCTGATCCCGTCGGTGAGGCGCTCGGCCACCACCACGGGGGCGGTGGTGGTCACGGGAATGTCCCAGCCCTCCTTGAGGAGGTAGCATTTTAAGAGTTCGCCGGCCTTGCCCGGGGTAAGGGTCATGCTGAGGCCCGCTACGAAGATGATCAGGTTTTCCCTTTCGGGGATAGAGACTCCCAGCTGCCCCAGGAAATAGTGCCACTTCACATACCGCAGGCAGTAGTTGAGGGGGGCCAAAAGGAGGAGGAGGGGAAGATAACGGTAGTCCATCCCCCCGGCCTGAAACAGTTCCTCCAGGTCCCCCAGCAGGGCGATCCCGGCCGTTACTGCAACCCCCACTGCCAAAAAAAGGAGCAGCCAGCCTTTATACTGCCGCCAGGGCTTCTTTAAACTTGCCCCTGCCGGGGCTGTGTCCTTTATTTCCACCTTCACCAACCCCGATACCATTCAAAGAGGGACCCCCAATCGGTCTGCCGGAAGCGGCGGATCCGGGAGCGGCCGACGGTGGGGTACCACAGCCAGTCGTGATAGATGTTGGAAGCCAGGGGGGCCCAGACCTTCAGGGGGGAGTGGAGGGCAATCTTCTCCAGGAAGCGCAGGGGGCCTTTCCGCAGCATCTGGTCCCCCCAGATAACAAAGCTCCGTTTGCTGCGAAAGCCCAGGTTTAAATTCCCGATGTCATCCCCCACCACCCGGATCCGGTCCGGGTCAGCCGTCCCCAATCCCATCTCCGTTGCCATCCGCAGGTAGGGTATGGACAGGGGGTCGAAGCCCATTACCCGGGCGGCCACGGCATCCAGGGCCACCGGATCGGCCCCGGCCAGGAGGATGTTGGCAATCCTGGGGACCATGGTCCGGGGTCCCGCCCCATCCCCGGCCACCGTCCCGTCCATGACGGCAAAGGTCTGGGGATGGAGTTCCCATTGCATCAACAGAAGATCCACCAGGGTCTCGTGCATGTATTTGTGGGCGTAATGCCGCACTTCCTTCAGGAGGCCGCCAAAGGCATTCTTGATGGCACCGGTGGTAATGGAATGCCCGTGGGTCTTCAGGGTCGGCAGGTGGAGCACCGAGCGGCCCTTATACATTTTCGGAATTTCAATTCCCTCGGGAAAAATCTTGTTCAGGACCAGCAGGGGAGCCTTGAAGTCGTGGCGGACCCATTCCACCTCGGGGAGGGGAATAAACTCGAGGCCGTATTTTTTCAAGACCGGCAGCCAGCAGTTGTTGACGGCCCCGCGGCGGGGATTGGTGACCACCGTTTTATTTTCCACGGGAAATAAACGGTCGGGAGTAAAGCCATCCTCGGTGAGGGTCTTGACCACACCTTCCAGCTGCCAGGGCTGGGTAGAGCAGGCGGGAAAGTATTTGGTCCAGGACAGGTTCAATTTCAAGATCAAATCCTGCTCCGGGTCCAGGTATTCCCGGTAGCCGGCCAGTTCCATCACCCGCCTATAGTCTTCCAATACCCTCTGGGGACGGGTAAATACCGCGGCCACGACAGATTTTTCCATACTATCACCATCTTCCAGATATGACTTTGCCTACAAGAAATATAATATCACCAATATGCTCAAAACCCAAAGGAGAACACTGCCCAAAATTCCCGGATCGTGGAGCAGGAGCTCCTCGGGCTCGCCGCCCTGCCCCTCCTGGTAGACCAGGTACAAATAGCGAAAGAGGCCGTAGAGAACCGGCGGTATTGTCCACATCAGGCTGTGGTGGCGGCCGGCTTCGGAAAAAAAGGTATAGAGGGAATAGGAGACCAGGGTGGCCGTGGCGATGATGCTGATCATCTGGTCCAGGAAAACCCGGGAATAGCGTCCCAACACCTTCCGGTGACCGGTGGCCTCCGCAGCCAGGGAAACCAGTTCCTGGCGCCTCTTGCCCAGGACCAAAAGGAGGGCCAGGAGAACAGTGCAGAGGACAAACCAGGGGGAAAGCTCCACACCCACCGCCACCACGCCGGTCACAGCCCGAAGGACAAAGCCCATGGCCACAGAAAATATATCCAGCAGGGGGACGTGCTTCACCTTGATAATATAGGCAAGGTTTAAAGCAAGGTAGCCGGCCCCCAGATAACCCACCTTCGGGCCGCTGCGAAAGGCCAAGAGCAATCCCGCCAGGCTCAAAAAGCCGGCAGCGGCCAGGGCCACGGCCGGCGGGACAAGGCCGGCGGCAATGGGCCGGTGGCATTTTTTGGGGTGTAACCGATCCTGCTCCCGGTCATGGAGATCATTGAGCAGGTAAACGGCACTGGCCAGCAGGCAAAAGGCGCCAAAGGTCAGGGCGGCGGGATGCCACAGGGTCCGGTCGGTCAGGCGGCCGGAAAAGAGGAGGCCGGCAAAGACCAGCAGGTTTTTTGTCCACTGCTTGAGCCGCAGGCTGCCGAAAAGGCCTGCCAGGAGCCGGGCCAGGGCACCGCCGGCGGCGGCCGGCCGGCCTATATCGCCCACTTTATCCCTCACGGGCAAGCACCACCTCTAGGTACAAATATGGCATATTCAGTGCAAAGCACAATCCCTCTCTATATTCGGCTCCCGGAGGCAAAGGTCCTCCCTCCCGGTGCCGGACAAATCCTGCCAGAGGCCTGCAGAGGAAAACCGGAGGCATCCCCGCCTCCGGTCCTCCGGCCTGGCAAACTGGCCCCACGCCGGGCCCAAAGAATCTCTCTTTAGTATATCATTCTTTACCGATAACCTCTACCCCTCCCATATAGGGCTGCAGTACTTTGGGCACGGCCACGGTGCCGTCCTCCTGCTGGTAGTTCTCCAGAATGGCGGCTACGGTACGGCCCACGGCCAGGCCGGAGCCGTTGAGGGTATGGACATACTCGGCCCTGGCCTTGGGATGGGGCCGGTAGCGGATCTGAGCCCGGCGGGCCTGGAAATCTTCAAAGTTGCTGCAGGAGGAGATCTCCTTGTAGGCCTGGTAGCTGGGGAGCCAGACCTCGATGTCATAGGTTTTGGCCGAGCTGAAGCCCAAATCGCCGGTACAGAGGGTTACCACCCGGTAGGGTAGCTCCAGGAGCTGCAGCACCCGTTCGGCATCGTTGGTCAGCTTCTCCAGCTCCTCATAGGAGTCCTCGGGCCGGGTGAATTTGACCAGTTCCACCTTATTAAACTGGTGCTGGCGGATGAGGCCCCGGGTATCCCGGCCGGCCGCCCCCGCCTCGGCCCGGAAACAGCCGCTGTAGGCAACATAGTAGATGGGGAGATCCTCCCCGGAGAGGATTTCCTCCCGGTGCAGGTTGGTAACCGGTACCTCGGCCGTGGGGATCAGGTAGTAGTCCAGGCCTTCCAGTTTAAACATATCGTTGGCAAATTTGGGCAGCTGGCCCGTTCCGATCATGCTGTCCCTGTTGACAATAAAGGGAGGAAAGATTTCCTTGTACCCGTGCTCCCGGGTGTGGAGGTCCAGCATAAAGTTGATGACGGCCCGTTCCAACCGGGCTCCCAAACCCCGGTAGACGGTAAAGCGGGCACCGGTGATCTTGGCCCCCTGGGCAAAGCTCAAGATATCCAGATCCTCACCGATTTCCCAGTGGGGCCTGGGGGTGAAACTAAAGGCAGTGGGCTCACCCCAGCGGCGGACCTCCACATTGTCGGTATCATCCTGCCCCACCGGCACACTCTCGTGGGGTATGTTGGGGATGCCCAGGAGGATCTCCTGGAGCCGCTCCTCCAATTCCTTTACCCTATCATCCAGCTCCTTGATCTTCTGGGAGACGGCCTTCATCTCCCCAATAATCTCCCCGGCATCTTCCCCTGCTTTCTTCCTGGCCGCCACTTCCTGGGACACCCTGTTCCGCTGGCTCTTCAGCTGTTCCACTTCCTGGATAAGCTCTCGTCTTTTGGCGTCGACCTCCTGGAACTCGGCCAGGGTAATATCTACCCCCCGCTTCCGCAGAGCCTCCTCGACAACTTCCGGGTTATTCCGCACAAACTTCAGGTCCAGCATAGCATCCCCTCCTTTAACAAATGCTCTCACAAATAGAACCCCCCGCCCGTCAGGGACGAGGGGTTCCCGCGTTGCCACCCTGCTTAACCCCACACAATCTCTCTGGGGTTCTCTCCTGGTGCTGTAACGGGCAGACCCGATCGGCCCCGGCAGCCGGCAGGCCGCGAGACACGACTACTCCAGGGGGGATTCACCGGCGGGCCGGGTTAGTTTCCACCAACCACTAACTCTCTGGACCGGCTGGCACCGGCTACTCGTCCCTTTCACCATATTTTCCCCTATTTACCGCAATTATACTAAAATTCTCTCCCCAGGGCAAGGATTTTCATCCCGCCCGGGAGGTGTGGGCCGGCTAATATCTATTTATTTCCACCAGCAACCAGGATTTCCTTCCCCCGGCCGGCGGGAAATCTTCTTCCCTGAGCCCCGCACTCTTCTGCCTCCCTGGCCGTACAATAAGGTAGCAGCAAGGAAAAAGAACAGTGCCGTGCTTGGGGGGTGGAAAGATATGGACACTTCCCCATTGACAAGGGAAAAAAGCCCCCTGGTGGGTCTGGCCCTGGGCGGCGGGGGGCTGCGGGGGGCAGCCCATATCGGGGTCCTCAAAGTCCTCCAGGGGGCAGGCATTGTGCCTGCTTTCCTGGCCGGCACCAGTGCCGGCAGCGTCATCGCCGGCCTTTATGCCGCCGGCTACAGCCCGGATAAAATAGCCTCCCTCCTCGCCGGGGTGACCCCCGGGGACCTGTGGGATCCGGCCCTGGGGCGGGGTTTTTTATTACTGCTGGGGCTGACGGGTTTCCTGCCCCTGGATGCCACCTTCAGCCCCCGCTGGATTCCCCACCTCCCCCTGGGGCTCCTCAAAGGGGAGAAGCTGGAAAAACTCCTGCTGGAATTCACCCGCCACCTGTATTTCCACCAGCTGCAGCTGCCCCTGGCCGTGGTGGCCACCGACCTCAATACCGGCACCGAGGTAATCTTCTGCTCCCCCGCGACCAAAGAAAAACTGGCCCCCCGCCTTCCCGGGAGGGTTTTTATAACCAACCAGCCCCTGGGGGTCGCCCTCAGGGCCAGCACCGCCATCCCCGGCATTTTTTATCCCAAAAAGGTAGGGAGAAGACTCCTGGTGGACGGGGGGCTGAAGAACAATGTGCCGGCAGGGATCGTCAAGGCCGGGGGGGCCCGGGTGGTCCTCGCCGTCGATTTGGAGTTTGCCAGCCAGCGGGACGACCGGATCGGAAACTTCCTGGAAGTGATGCTCCAAACCAGCGATATCATGGGGCAGACCATAACGGATCTGCAGCTGGCCGGGGCGGCCCATTACGTCCTGTATCCCCAGATCTACGACATGAATCTCCTGGCCCTGGACAAAATACCGGCCGCCATCGAGCGGGGAGCTCAGGTGACGGCCGCAGCCCTGCCGAAAATCAAGGAGCTGATCCGGCAGGCCCAGTTGCTGCCTTGAAGAGACCGGCCGCCAGAAAGGGAAATTATAAAGGTGCCTGTTCCGATTCTCTACCCGGAGCAGGCACCTTAATTTCTAACAGCAGGGGCCGGTTCTGGCCTATCCTTACATAGCCCTGGTCCCAGCCTCGGTCTCCACCAGCTGGAGGATCTTTTCCTCATCCCCCGTCACCGCATTGATGTAGACCAGATAGGTGTCCCCGTTCACCTTCCCCCTGACCTCATAGCACAATTTTTCCTCCAGGTTGCTCATGGGGATGACGGCAAGTCTTGTACGCTGGACCTCCATCTGGCGGGATACCTTCTTTTCGGCTTCTTCCGGGGTAAGTTTCGGTTGGGGCAGATCCCGCTTGTGGTGGGCCATCAAAAAGCCCATGGCATCATAGGCTATTATTTCCCCGTCGTCCAGGGCCACAGTCACCTTAATCAGATCCGGATAGATAATGACCCCGTCCTCCTGGGCGGCAAAGCTCACCGACAGCCGGTTGCCCTCCCTTATGGTTCCAGTAGGCACCATCCTGGCCAGGCCCCGCTGGGCCAAAAAGTCTTCCGCCCTGGCCAGGGCCTCGGTAAGGGAAAGCTTGCTCTCCCGGGGTAGGCGGGAATTGAGCATCCAGACCACATGGCCGCCCTGCTGGGACACATCCAGGGCGATCTGCCCCCTGTTCTCCCCTTCCCTCTCGATGGTAAGGCTGTAGGCGGGGATCCGGCCCCTGGTCTTGCGGATCTCCCCGATCTTGTATCCCGCCTCGCCCGCAAGGTCCAGGAATTCCAGGGCAATTTCCCGGGCCTGGGCTTCGCTGATCCTTTCTCCTGTCAGCCCCTTGGGTTCCTGCTCTTCAATGTGATCGGAGAAGGGGCCGTCATAGGTCAGGGTGGGGGCCTGATCCCGCAGCTTCTCATCCAGCTTGCTGAAACCGTCGGCAATGCTCTGGGCTCGGGGTGTGAGCTTTTTGTTCCGGCTCAAACTGGCAAAGGAACGCCACTGGAAACCCTCTTCCCCTATTCCGGCCATGATTTCCCTTAAGCCCGCGTGGATTTCCCTTGTCTGCTCATGGAGCTGGGCCAGCTGCTGCCACTCCTCGGCTTCCAGCTCCAGCCCCCGGGCCTGCTTCTCCGCCAAAACGTAGCAGTAGTCCCCCAGCTGGGCCAGATACTGCTGGCTGCGCATCATATTGACCATCCCGACGGGCATATTGGCCAGGTTGGCGCGGGCATTCTCCGCCTCGTGCCAGACACTGGTCAGAGACATAATCCTCTGCCCGCTGGACCCGGAGGCCAGGCTCTTGCCCAAAAGGGTATCCAGGTTTTCCATATTTTTCAGCAAATCGAAAAAGGCCCGCTGGTAGCTGGCTTCCAGGGCGTTTTCCGTGGCCCGGGCCCGCCTCTGGGTCTGCCAGAGCCACCACCCGCCGCCCACAAGCAGGAGCAGGCTCAACCCAAGGGCGACAATCCTTCGTGCATTCACCGTTCCCACCTCCCGGTACTAAAGTCCAAAGACATGTTCCCCGATCTGGGTGATGATGCGCCTGGTCCAGATCCAGGGACTGGTAGCGGTACCCGGATTCCAAAAGAAAAGGGAGCCATAGGAGGGATCCCAGCCGTTTAAGGCCTGCTCGGCCGCCCGGACATGCTCCTCGGTGACGGGGGCAGTCCAGAAGGTCCCGTTCAGGACCGGCTCAAAGGCCCAGGGTTCAAAGAGGACCCCCGCCACTGTATTGGGAAAGCGGGGATTCCGGACCCGGTTGACAATCACCGCGGCAACGGCCACCTGACCCTCGTAGGGCTCTCCCCGGGCTTCCGAAGCCACCATGCGGGCCAGGAGCCAAACATCATCGTAATTGGGTTCCCCCACCTGGGGGGCATAGGCGGTTTCCGTTTCCCAGCCGACGTAGGGCTCCTCCTGCAGCCGGGTAGAGACCCCCACGGCCAGCACCACCACTACCAGGGCGGCAGCCAGAGCAAGGCGGAGCCGCTGGTCGCCCTGGCTGCCCCGGCCCTTTTCCCCAACCATTTTTCAACCTCCCTCCAAAGAAAAGTGTGTTTTCGACGCCAGCAATTTATCCCATCTTAGATTGCCCCGGAACATGCCCTTCAATACTAGGATATTTCCTGCCGGGCCAATTACATCTTTACCTCTCCTTGAATATAGTGTACTGAGGTCCGCGGAAGGGAGGTAGCCCCATGGAAAGATTGCGGAGAATCCTCAAGAAGGCAAGAAGCCGCCTCTTTCCCCTGCGCAATGTGGTGGGGGTTGGTCTGGGCTACAAGGAAAGGGACCGGGAGAATACGGGCGAGCTCTCGGTGGTGGTCTTTGTTTCCCGGAAAGAGGACCACCGGGACCTGGAACCCCACGATACCATCCCCCGTTCCATAGATTCAGTACCGACCGATGTGGTGGAAATCGGGGAGGTTAAATTCCTGGCGGAACGGACGGGAAAGTGGCGGCCGGCCAAACCCGGAATTAGCATTGGACACCAGCAGATCACCGCCGGCACCTTCGGCGCCCTGGTCAGGGACAACGAAACAGGGGAAGAGCTGATCCTTTCCAACAACCACGTCCTGGCCAATTCCACCAACGGCCACGACGGCAGGGCCGCCCTGGGGGACATGATCCTTCAGCCGGGCCCCTACGACGGCGGCACCCAGGAGGATGCCATCGCCGTCCTCCACCGTTTTGTTCCCATCAACGCCGAACTCCGCACCCCTGACTGCCGGGTAGCTAAACTGGCCGAAAGGTTTGAAAACCGGATCTTGCGCCTGGTGCGGCCGGATTATAAGGTTCAGTTCCTGAAAGCCGAAGCAAGGGGGAATCTGGTGGACTGCGCCGTCGCCAAACCCCTTTCCCCCCGGCTGGTTGACCCGGAAATTGTAGAGGTCGGCTACGTCAATGGTGTAGCCACCATGCAGCCGGGCCTGAAGGTCCAGAAAAGCGGGCGGACCACGGGCCTCACCCGGGGCGAGGTCAAGTACATCGCTGCCACCCTGCGGGTGCAGATGGCCCCGGACACCTATGCCATTTTCACCGACCAGGCTGTGGCTGACCTGCAGAGCGCCGGCGGGGACAGCGGCTCCCTGGTCCTCGACGAGGAAAACAGGGCCGTGGGCCTCCTCTTTGCCGGCTCCGAAAAATACACGATTATCAACCAGATCAACCATGTCCTGGACCAGCTGGGGGTCAGCCTGGTCACGGGAAAGGAGGAGAAAGAATGAGCGGGCAACAAGAAGGCTGCTCCAAAGTGAACCCCTTCACCCTGTTTTTGATTTTAATACTGCTCCTGGCAGCCAGCGGCACCCTGGCCGCCCTCGCCGATGCCCTCCGCCCCCTGGTAACAAAGGCAGCCCTTGACACATACCATAACAAAGAAGGTTAAACAAGGGTCTCTCAGGTCAGAACCGGGCCCCCTGGCCTGGGCCCCTGGCCAGGAAATAGCCTTTGGCAAGGGAGGGAATAGCGGTGCCGATACCCCAGTTGGAAGCCAAGGATATTACCTTCTTCCTCGCCGTTAAACCATACATGAGCACCAGGGCCCAGCGGCTGCTGGATGTAATCCTTTTCCTGACCAATCCCGGCCTCCAGTCCCGGGGCGATGCCCCGGATCCCGTGCCCCTTCTCACCTTACTGCACCTGGTAAAAAACACGGCCTCCCCTCCTCCCCCGCCGTCCCCGGTACCGGAGCTGCCCCGGGCCCCGGAGCTGGTGAAATCACCGGACGGGGAGGAAAAAGGAGCGGGGGAAAGGGATGGGCAAGGGGGTGGAGCAGATGAAGGGGCTGCCCCTTGAACCGCGGGACATCTCTGTCCTGGAAGCCCTCAAGCCCTTCCTGAGCCCCCGGGGGCAAGAACTGGTGGCCGTAATGACCAGCCTGGTCCGTGTTTTTAATGCGGAACAGGGAAAGGGTTATGATCCCGAAGCCCTGGTGAACCTGATCCGGCTCCTGGGCCAGGAAAGGATTGTCTGAAGGGATGACCGCAAAAGCAGGTAAGGAGGAGAGATTATGACCAACATCCCCTTTGATTCTAAGGATCTGTCCCTGATCCTCGCCATCAAGCCCTTTCTAACCCCCCAGGGTCAAAAAACCATTGACGGCTTTATCAGCATCTTGGAAATCCTGGGACGGCCGGCAGAAACCACGAGAAAGGAAAAGCCCGACACCCAGGCGGTAGCCAGCCTCATCCGCCTGTTGAGCGAAGAGTAAACTGCCGGTTAAGGGCGGGAAACCAGACAGGTGAGGACAAAAATCCCTGTTTCCACAAGGAACAGGGTTTTTTTCGCAGCCAGGCAAGTAACTGGGAGCTGGTGAATATAGTAGAGGGAGGAGGTGTTCGCAAATGGACAGTTTTCTGGAAAGGCTCCGCTCCGAATTGGAACTGGTCCAAAGCGCCTTGAAGGAAAAAAAGGTCACAGCCACTGCGGCCGGCGGTTTGGTGAAGGTAACGGCCAACGGCCACCAGGAGTTAACGGCCGTTTTTCTTGACCCCCAGGCCCTCTACCCCAAGAACCAGGCCCCCCTGGAAGAAGCGGTACTGGCCGCCGTCAATGAAGCCATCCAGCTTTCCCGGCAGCTCTTGCGGGAGGAGATTGCCCGCCTGGCCGGCGGAATTAACAGGAACGAGTTTTCCGATTTTTTCTAAAGACAGGGAAAGGATTCCCCCACCGAAAGGATGTGGTACAGGTGGCCGAGCAACAGGGAAGTTCCCCGCCCGACCGGCCGGAATTTATGGATGCGGTGGTACAGCTATTACAGCGCCAGGGGGAAAAGCTCAACCCGGCCGAGCTCCTTGGTTTATTGAGCCTCTGCAACCTCCTGGGAATTGTGAGCTTCTTAAACAAGGGGGGCAGCAGCCCTCCCCGGAGTTTGGAGACCATTGCCGCCCTGGCCCGGGGCCTGGCCAAAGAGGAGGCCGGGAGCACCGAGGCTGTGGGTTCCCGGTCCCTGCTCCCTGCCCTCATGTCTCTCCTGGAAGCCAAAGGGGGACAAAGGATGAACCCCGCCGGCATATTGGCCCTGGTCAACCTGCTGGAAGAAACGGGCAAAAAAGAAAAAAAGCCGGAACCGGCGGAACAGGAACCCAAAGGAGTGTCAGTCCCGGCCCAGCCAGTGCAGGGGCCCGGGGAAGAAAGAAGTGAGTAAAGGGCCGAAGAAACGTGGCCACTGATGGCCCCAATTTAGAACCAATCTCCCAAAAGAAGCAGGATCAGGATCAGAAACACCAGAAAGGCTTTGTCGTTCTTGCTGCCGGCAAAATCGGTCATGCTAATCCCCCTTTCTCAACCTCCACCTGAAATAACGCCAGGTATCCCTGGGCTAAATCATAGTATGCAAGCACTGGCAGATGTGTTACAAAAGGCCCCGGGCCCGGCACGGGTGGGAAGCCGGACACATAAAATAAAAAGCAGGAAAGCCTGCTCGCCAAAGGGGGTGAAGCTGTTGTATTGGCGCATACCGCCGGGATACCCCCGCCCCTTCCCCGGGGAGCCCTGGTTTGTCGGCCCTGCCTGGCCCTACCGGTGGCGGAGGCCCAAAACCGGCAAAGAAAAGGACCCGGCCCTGGAAGGCGACGGGATTGTCAGCGCTCCCGTAGAAGCCCCGGCAGAAGAGAAACCGGCACTAGATGCAGAAACTGTTGCAGCCTCCCCCGGGCCACCGCCGGGCTCTCCCCCGGCAGGCCGGGAAGTCACCCCGGTGCCCGCCGCGGAAGAAAAAAAGGAGGATGCCGTCAGCGGGGGTACAGCCGCCGGACCCCTCAAATGGCATTTTCCCCGGTAAAGCTGTGCCCTCACCCTGGAGGTGATGAAAATGGCGGCAGATTGGAATATTGGGCCCACAGCCGCCTCCTACCAGTTCCTTTACAGCAACCCCTTTTCCCAAAGGGTTCTGCCCGGCTGGTATCGGGGTGTCAGCCTCTTTGCCCTGGACCTGGGTGAATTCTCCCTCCCGCCGGAAACAGTGAAGGCCGCCCCCCTCTATATCCCCGTAACGGGCTTCGACCGGGAGGGCACCCCCCTCCCTGTGGAAGGTCAATTCTACATCTTTACCAGGGTGCCCCCGAGTAGGGATTATACCGGCTTCTGCCGGGTTA
>DUTA01000076.1 GCA_012842325.1 Bacillota bacterium
AGCGAAGTTACCAATCTCCGGTTACAAGACCTTGATTTATCCCGGGGTGAAGTAAGGATTGTGGGTAAAGGGAGAAAAGAGAGGCTGGTTCCCCTGGGCAGTAAGGCCAGGGAAGCCTTAAATCGCTATCTTCACCAGGGGCGACGACAGCTGTTGTCCCAGGATAAAGATTCCGGTGCAACTGACATAGTTTTCTTAAACCGCTGGGGTAAGGGTCTTTCAGTACGCAGTGTCAGGCGGGTTCTGGATAAATATGTTGAGAAATTGGCCCTGGCCAAGGGCCTCAGTCCCCACAGCATCAGGCATTCTTTCGCCACTCATCTTTTGGAGGCGGGGGCGGACCTCAGGGTTGTGCAGGAATTGCTGGGCCATGTGAACATAGCAACAACCCAGATCTACACCCATGTTTCCCGGCAGCGCCTGCGGACCGTGTACCAGCAGACCCATCCAAGGGCTTGAGGGAAGTTATGGGGAGGGAGTGGGAGGTACTTGCACGGAACAACCATCCTGGCAGTACAGCGCAATGGCAGGGTAGCAATGGCCGGAGACGGCCAGATAACCTTTGGCGACAGAATAATAATGAAACAGGGCGCCAGAAAAATAAGGCGTCTTTATAATGGCAGGGTATTGGCTGGTTTTGCCGGATCTGTTGCCGATGCCATATCTCTTTTTGAAAAATTTGAGGGAAAGCTGGAAGAATACCAGGGCAACCTGGTCCGGGCGGCTGTTGAGATGGCCAAGGAATGGCGTTTAGACAAAATATTGCGTCGCCTGGAGGCCATGCTCATCGTTGCCGACCGGGAGCATTTACTGGTCCTTTCGGGAAGCGGTGAGGTAATCGAACCGGATCAGGGTGTGGTGGCCATCGGTTCCGGGGGCCCCTATGCCCTGGCGGCGGCCAGGGCCCTGCTGGAGCACACCCGGCTGGAGGCGCCGGAGATAGCCCGGACCGCCCTGAAAATAGCCAGTGAGATTTGTGTCTATACCAATGACCGGATCACCCTGGAAGAACTGTAGGGAGTGGTGGAAGTGGAAGACCTGACCCCGAGAAAAATTGTTGCCTATCTGGACAAATACATCATTGGGCAGGAGAAGGCCAAACGGGCAGTGGCAATAGCCCTGCGGAACCGCTACCGGCGGAGCCTGTTATCGGAGGAGCTGCGGGAAGAGGTAGTGCCCAAGAACATTTTGTTGATTGGACCGACGGGAGTGGGGAAGACAGAAATTGCCCGGCGTCTGGCCCGGCTGGTCAATGCCCCCTTTGTCAAAGTAGAGGCGACCAAGTTTACTGAAGTAGGCTATGTGGGTCGGGATGTGGAGTCTATAATCCGGGAACTGGTCGAAACAGCGGTCCGGATGGTAAGGCAGGAAAAAATGGCTGCTGTGGAGAAGGAAGCGGAAAAACACGCCAACCAGCGCCTTCTCAACCTGTTGTCCCCCCTTCCCAGGAGGGCCTCAACGGTGAGCAATCCCTTTGGTGCCTTGCTGGGAATTGCCGGTAAGATGCAACCGGAAGGGAACGGGGATGAGGATTATGAAGAAAAACTGACCCAGGCCCGGCAAAGGAGGGAAATATTGGCCCAGCGCCTCCAAAGGGGTGAACTGGAAGAGGAACTGGTGGAGATAGAAGTTGAAGACAACAGCATTCCCTTTGTCGAGATCTTTTCCGGCACCGGTGAAGAAATAGGAGTGAATTTTCAAGAACTATTGGGAGGGATGCTGCCAAAAAAGAAAAAGAAACGTCGTGTACCGGTAAAGGTTGCCCGCCGTCTGCTGCTGCAGGAAGAGGCGGCGAAAATGATAGACATGGATGAAGTTACCGCGGAAGCCATCAGGCGGACCGAGGAAATGGGTATAGTATTTCTGGACGAGATTGACAAGATTGCCGGAAAAGAAGTGGGCACGGGGCCGGATGTTTCCCGGGAAGGTGTGCAGAGGGACATCTTGCCCATCGTGGAGGGCTGTACCGTCGTGACCAAATACGGTCCGGTAAAAACGGACCACATACTTTTTATCGCAGCCGGAGCCTTCCATGTCTCCAAACCCTCTGACCTCATACCAGAGCTCCAGGGACGTTTCCCCCTGCGGGTGGAGCTGGAAAGCCTCACCAAGGAAGATTTTAAACAGATTTTGACCAAACCAGAAAATGCCCTGTTGAAACAGTATCAGGCATTACTGGCAACAGAAGGAATAAAAATCCATTTTACGGCAGATGCTATAGATGAAATAGCCGCCATAGCAACCCAGATCAATGAGCAGACGGAAAATATTGGTGCCCGTCGTCTCCATACCATTATGGAGCGGCTCCTTGAGGAGATATCTTTTTCAGCTCCGGAGTTGGAGCAGAATACTTTAGAGATAGATGCTGCCTATGTAAGACAGCAGTTGGGGGCGGTCGTACAGGATCAAGATCTAAGTCGCTATATTTTATAACGCGTAGGGAGGAAGAAATAATGAGTTTATTGGAAAAAACCCGTCGTGTCAACAAATTGCTCCAGAAAAGTGCTGGCTATCCGGTAGATTTCGATGAGATCTGCAATGTCCTCAGTGAGCTTATTAATGGTAACGTCTACGTTGTCAGCCGGAAGGGAAAGATTCTGGGTCATGCCCTGGTAGAGGGGTACGAGTGCGATGTGATGCAGGAGGAGATTCTCAAGGAGGGGAGATTTCCCGCCGAGTATAATGAGTACCTGTTGAAGGTCATCGAAACCAGCGCCAATATCAAACAGGCGGGGCAGTGTGTCTTTGCCGGTGGCGTGGACTGCATGTTCTCCCACCAAATGCTTACCATTGTCCCCATCAACGGTGCCGGGGATCGGCTCGGGACCCTCATCCTGGCCAAATTTGAAGGGGAATTCACCGAAGACGATCTGGTCCTGGCCGAATACAGCGCCACCGTGGTGGGGATGGAAATCATCAGATCCAAGTCGGAGGAGATAGAGGAAGAAGCCAGGAAGAAGGCTGCTGTGCAGATTGCCATTGGCACCCTTTCCTATTCGGAGCTGGAAGCCGTTGTCCACATCTTTGAAGAACTGGATGGCGACGAAGGGCTGCTGGTGGCAAGCAAAATCGCCGACCGGGTAGGTATTACCCGCTCCGTCATTGTCAATGCCCTCAGGAAGTTTGAAAGCGCCGGGGTAATTGAATCCCGTTCCCTGGGCATGAAGGGAACTTACATCCGGGTGTTAAACGATCGCCTGTTGGAAGAACTGAAAAAAATCAAGTAACCGAACGCGACTTGGAATCTTGCCAAGCAGGCCCGGATAACTATAGGTTACCCGCCGGTTACCATAATAAAAGCCTGGTCAGAGGTAGTGCATCTTTGCGGACAAGTATGCTATAATTCCTTCTGAACAACCGGCTTTTGGTAACGGGAGGGTACCTATAGTTTTTTTTGCACTTGAAACAATATTTAGAGAAAAACTTACAGAATTCTGCGTAATTTTTTTCAGGTCCGGTAGGAATTTAGCAGGATATGTAGAACTAAAATACAGTATGCAATGGATACTTTTACCTCTTGCTGTTTTGGTTTGTTAACGGATGCAATCCCTGTAGGGGCAAACCCAAGGTGACTTGGGGACGCAAAGCCAACAGGTCTTGTTTTCAAGACGGCTGGGTTGCCGGGGATTTGGACCCCCGGTTAACTATTGGGTTTGCCGGGGTTATTTATTATCATTTTTTGCTAAGGGAAGAAATGGTACGCGACAGGCCCTGTGCTTTTGCAGGGCACAAAGGCACACTGGAATAGGGAAAGATGGGGGGAGGAGCATGGTAAGGGGCAGCACATTCCGTCTGCTGGAACAAGCCCTCGATGTGGCCAGTCTCCGCCAGCGACTTCTGGCAGACAACATTGCCAATGCCGAAACACCGGGATATAAACGGAAAGATATTGCCTTCAGCACCCATTTCAGGAGGGCCCTAGCCGGAAAGTTGACACACCCACAGCACATTCCCATTAATTCGCCAACTGCCGGCCCGGCGGCCCTTGTGGTGCAAGGGACTACCGCCAGAAACGACGGCAACAACGTGGATATTGAAGTGGAAATGGCAGAGCTGGCCAAGAACACCCTGTATTACCAGGGTCTGGCCCGACAGGTGACCCAATACCTGGCTAACTTGCGGCTAGTAATCAGTGAAGGGAGGCGTTAAAGGTGGGTTTGTTTTCCAGTTTTGATATCAGTGCTTCCGGGATGACAGCCCAACGGTTGCGCATGGATCTCATCGCCAACAACCTGGCCAATGTCAATACAACGCGAACCAGCGACGGTGGACCTTATCAGCGCCAGGTTCCCCTCTTTAGCTCCAGGGATGCAGCACCCCTTTTTCCCGCCTTCCTTGACAGAAAAATAAAGAGTACAGGCGGTGGGGTCAGAATCGTTGGCATTGTAAAGGATCCGGCACCCCCCCGGCTGGTCTATGACCCAGAGCATCCCGATGCCGGGGAGGATGGTTATGTGGCCTATCCCAATGTCAATGTGATAATGGAAATGACCGATCTGATCGCAGCCAGCAGGGCCTATGAGGCCAATGTGACGGCCTTCAATGCGGCGAAAACAATGGCCAGCATAGCCCTGGATATCGGCCGTTAGGAGGAATGTTAGATGGAGATCACCAATAATCGGCTCAGTCCCTGGCAGGGTATTGGCCGGACCGCCCCTTCTGGGTCGAGGGCTGTAGAGGAACAGGCACAGAACTTCGGCCATCTTTTGCGGGAAGCCCTCCGGGAAGTCGATCGACTCCAGGATGAAGCGGAAGCAGCCAGCAGGGCCTTCATTGAAGGGCAGGTCGAAGACCTCCACCAGGTAATCCTGGCCGGGGAAAAGGCTGCTTTGGCCCTGCAGCTCACTGTTCAGATTAGGAACAAAGTCGTGGAAGCGTACCAGGAACTGATGCGGATGCAGGTCTAGAATGGAAACTTTCGGTCGGGTAACACCGATACTACCAGTAATGTTATGGGGTGGAGCGTATGGCAAGCCTGCCAGAGGTCAAGGAGCAGATAAGTCAATTCTGGGTGAATATGGATCGGAGCTTGAAGACTAAGCTGGCTCTTGCCCTGGTGGGATGTCTGGTGTTAGTGCTGGCCCTGGTTCAGATAACCAAACCCCGGTACGAAGTGCTCTTTGCCAGTCTGACACCGGAAGATGCCGGGGAGATAACAAGCCGCCTGGAAGAAATGAACGTTCCTTACCAGCTCGGCGCCAATGGCACCAGCATCCTGGTCCCGGAAGCCCAGGTCTACAAGGTGAGGAACAGCCTGGCCATGGAGGGATTGCCCCGGAGCGGCAATGTTGACTTTGGCATCTTCGATGAGAGCAGGTTGGGAATGACGGAATTTGAGCGGCGGG
>DUTA01000140.1 GCA_012842325.1 Bacillota bacterium
CTGGACATGACGGAATACCATGAATGGAAAAAACAACAGCAACAAGCAAAAAAAGTAAGTAAGGTTACCCCAATACGCTGAGTTCATCTAACCGAGGGATTTTACACACACTTATGGACTTGATCTGGGGACTATCACCCTGGCAACTTGATCCTGGGAAAAGAGCTTATCCCCATTGATTGGATGAACGCGTATTCTGGCTCGCCTTACAGCGATGTGGCGAGGACCTGTCTGATGCTTAGAACTCCCCACGTAGATCTTTACGCAATAGAACAAGACGAACTTGCTCATATGAAGCAGGTTATCCATGATGCCTACTTTGAGGAATACCTGCGGTTGTCGGGAGCCGGTCGCTGTGAAGTTGAAGCATGGTTCCTCCCTGTCATGGCAGCAAGACTAAAGGAAGAAGTTCCCGGCGAGAGAGAGTGGCTGGTCAATGAGATTGACAAGCGGCTTGTGTCCCTAGGGTTTCGTTAGACTGCTTCTTCCCCGAACCAATCCCTTCTCCACAGCTTCTTATGTGAAGAAGCAGCCTTAGATGCCTCCCAACCGCATTTGCATATCCTTGCATGACCCAGCTTCCCGTTCGGTGATTACGTCGCCGCTCCCCGCTTCCCCAATCAGCAGCGGAGAGTGTGGATTGTGTCTTGTAAAGTTCCTTGCCACCAGCCTCGGGTTATAGTTGGCATAGCAGTAAAGGCACCCATTAAAACAAGTATTGTACATCCCTACGTCGATGCTGGCTGCACATCCGCACTCCGGGCGCTGATTCTTGTCCCTACCAACATTTAGATGGCAGCCCAGCAGCTTCTCAAAGAGTCGACCATCGATACAGCGAGCAGGTTCAATGCCCAAATGCTGCAGGTCTATCTTCTCTGCGCAGGCATCGATGGCAAGACCGCAGCTTTGAGCAATCTCCGCAAGGCGGGAAGCCAAGTTAATCTGCATTTCAACTGGGAAAGGAGATAGAGCTAGCTTCCTCATATTATGCTTAACCCCGCGGTAATTCTCGTCAACAAAGCTGATAGTCACTTTCCGTGTATAGTCCCGGAGCTTCCCAGCCATTTCCTCGAAGGCACGGAGATGATAATCCACTGTATACCTCCCATTGATCAGAATAGGGTCGTACCTCCAAATAACCCTATCAGGGCCAATCATGTCGGATAGTCTCTTGAATACCTTCAGCACTTGGCTTTTCTCCGGTATGTTGGGCTCGATGTCTTTGCCGTACGGCGTTAGGGTGAATTGGAAGTAGTACATATAATCCTCGAGTTCGGGAAGCCTATCGAGGATGGGAGCCGGGTTCTTAGTCCAAAAGACTATGCCGTCCACAACATCGGGCGTTAGCTTTATTTTGCTGATCTGGCGGAAGTTCATAGGATTCCGCACCAGGACAAAGCCCTCTCTAATCCGATTGAGAAACCAGTCAGAGTAGTAGTTAGGTATATCAGTTCGGCGGCTTGCGCTGATGAGCATGTCTGCACCTCATCTAATTCCTTCAAACACGGTCTCTTCGATGTACTTCTTTAAGCTGCGTTTTCCTTGTTCAGCCAAATCCAGGAGCTGTGCGACCTTGATTAAACTGACAGGCTGGAGAAGCACTCGGCAGAAGGCTTTTCCGGTAGCCGGATTTCTCACCTTTAGTACCTGCAGCTTAGCTCTTTCCGATGTTGTAGGATATAGGATTTTTGCTGCCCCTTCTCCTACTCCACTCGCAGCGTAGATTGCCAGCTGATACAGCCAGCTGCTAGGAAGACCATGCTCCCACAGGTCCCTATACTTGGCATCAAGTAGACATACGACTTTCCTCTTCCTAATAACAGCAAAGTCTGGGCGGGGTCTCGGCGGTGTATTCCCCAATGGATTATGACCGGGTTCGTAGGCAAACATATCGTACAGAACATACTCGTTCCTCACGGCATAGCCTTCTAGATAGTCATTCAGCAGTCTTGACAAGAGGGCCTGGAAAAATACATTCATATCAAAGAAGAAGCTGTAGAGCCGTTTATGAGATCTCCCTTTCCCGGCGAACAGACCGTACGATGAAAGAAGTATATTGATTAATTCCAATGCTGGACGATAGTGCTCGTTTAGCCTGTCAAGACTTCTGCTAACCCTGATTAACAGGTCTTTGCTCAGTTCAACTGGACTGATAGTCGCTTCAAGCGTCTGAATCAACCGCCGAAGCCGCGCCTTAAGCATGTGATCGTCGGCTATGTTCACCGCCAGAATTAGACCCGAAAGGAGCACTCGGTTAAGAACACTGTCTTCGGTGCGGGCAAAGTATCGGCAGGGTAGAGTAGGCCGGGAAAACTCGCTCTTGGCTGCCACCCGGTTGATACTGATTCTTCCCCTAACCAACTCGAGTTCAGCTTCTTCCTTCCTATACCTCTTGTCCAACCCTCTGGCAATCAGCTCTTCCGCTTCAGCACATAAGTGATGAATCAACAGGTCCTGAAAGGGAGACTCGTCTAGGTCATAGATCGCCCGATCGTACAGCCTCAGTTCCCGGATTCCATATGCATATTTCAGCAACCTGTACAGAGGGAACCCCTGGATTTTCGGATAGACAGTAAACTGCAAGCCATTGAGCTGAATCTTGCCCACATGGGAATTCGCCTGCACCTTCAAACCCGTCCGCAGCTCGGTTATGTCCAAGACGCCATGCCGGCTTAATAGCTCTGCCGTTTCCCTTGACTCCCTATCCAGAAATCTATGGAACAGACGGGCATCAGTTTCGATCAAGTCCATAAGTGTGTGTAAAATCCCTCGGTTAGATGAACTCAGCGTATTGGGGTAACCTTACTTACTTTTTTTGCTTGTTGCTGTTGTTTTTTCCATTCATGGTATTCCGTCATGTCC
>DUTA01000077.1 GCA_012842325.1 Bacillota bacterium
GCGCAGGACCCGGTAGAGGTGGATCCCTTCCTCACCGCTTATCGTTACTTCTTTTAAGTCGGGCTCTAAACTATCCACCAGGAAACGGTACATCTTATCGCTCCTTTTGCACCACCAGGGTAACCCAATCATCCTGGGTTCTGGTTTCGACAGCAGCATAGCCTGCTTCCCCCAGGCTGTCCTGGACTTCCGCCAGACGGGCAGTAATGATGCCGCCCAGGATCGCCCGCCCCTCAGGTTTCAAAACGGCATCCAGCTGGGTAGCCAGCTCCTGGATGAGATCGGAGGTCAGGTTGGCCACAACGAGATCGGCTGTCTCCTGAACCCCTGTCAACAAATCCCCCTGGCGAAGGGACACCCGTTCCGCCACTTTATTGAGTTTAACATTGGACGTGGCACTCTTGACCGCTATGGGATCACAATCGATCCCGATGACGGCTGCGGCCCCCAGCTTGGCGGCGGCAATGGCCAGGATGCCCGAACCGGTCCCAATGTCGATTACCCGTTCTCCCCCGCTGACGTAATCCTCCAGCAGCTCCAGGCACATTACCGTCGAAGGGTGGGTACCGGTACCAAAGGCCATGCCGGGATCAAGCTCAATTACAATTTCTTCCGGAGAGGGTGCATACTCTTCCCAGACGGGCTTGATTACCAGGCGTCGGCCCACTTTGGCAGTCTGGTAGTACTTTTTCCAGGCCCCGGCCCAGTCCTCTTCCTCAACCCGCCGGAATTCAATCTTACCCTCCAGGTGGGGCAGGGTGGCCAGGATCCGGTCCACATTGGCCTTGATCTCCTGCAGCCGCGCCGGCAGGCGAGAATCGACGGGAAGATAAGCCCTGATGATGACTCCCCTTTCGGGACCCACCGAGGGAAGATCCTCATATTCCCATCCCCCGGCTTTGTAGCTTTCAATCAGTTCCGGATCTTCTATTACCACCCCGCCGGCGCCCAGTTCATGGAACATGTTGGCGACGGCCTCTACCCCTTCCCGGTCAATGGATACGCTTATCTCTGACCACTGCACCCTTACCCGCCCCTTCGCTAATAGTCCTTCTTCCCCAGCCCGGAAAAACCTGCCTGCAGACTGTATACCGGTTTACCCCTCAGTTGGCACCAAAGGCATCCCTTACCTTCTTGAAAAAGCCCCTGCTCTCACCCTTTTCCTCATTGAGGGTGGCGGCAAATTCCTCAAGAAGTTTCCGCTGTTTTGCCGTCAGGTGGGTGGGGATCTTCACCGCCACCTGCACCAGCTGGTCGCCCCGGCCGCTGCGCCGCAAGTGGGGGAGGCCCTTTCCCCGCAGGCGGAATTTTGTGCCCGGCTGGGTTCCCGGCGGCACAGTAAGTTTCGCTTTGCCGTGCAGGGTTGGTACTTCGATCTCCGCCCCCAGGGCCGCCTGGGTGATGGAGAGGGGGACTTCGTAGAGGATATCCACCCCCTGGCGGATAAAGTAGGGATGGGGTTTGATGGTTATATACACATACAGATCGCCCGGCGGCCCCCCGTGGCTGCCCGCCTCCCCCTCACCTTCAATCCGGAGGCGGGTGCCGGTATCAACTCCCGGCGGAATGTTGACATGGATTTTCCGGCTCCGCCGGACTTTACCCCTGCCCCTGCACCTGCTGCAGGGGGTGGTTATAATTTCGCCAGTCCCTCCACAGGCATGGCAGGTAGTAATATTTACCATCTGGCCCAGGACCGTCTGCCGCACCTGCTTGATCTGCCCGGTACCGCCGCAGACATTGCAGGTTGTCGGATGGGTGCCCGGTTCCACCCCGCTGCCGCTGCAGTCGGGACAGATCTCCGTCCGCGTTATCTCCAGCTCCCTGTCCACACCGGTGGCCGCCTCTTCCAGGGTAAGTTCCAGATCATAGCGCAGGTCCGGCCCCTGGCGGGGCTGGTTTCTTCTCCTGCCGGCGCCGCCAAAACCCCAGTTGGAGAAGATATCAAAGATATCGTCAAAGCCACCAAAGCCGCCAAAACCGCCGAACCCCTGGGGACCCGTCTGAAAACCACCGTTTTCAAAGGCAGCATGGCCAAACTGGTCATACTGGGCCCTTTTTTGCTCGTCGCTTAAAACATCGTAGGCTTCCTTTATTTCTTTGAATTTTTCCGTGGCACTGGGATCATTTTGATTCACATCGGGGTGATATTTCCGGGCCAGTTTCCGGTATGCCTTCTTGATTTCTTCCTGGGTGGCATCCCGGGAAACGCCCAGTATTTCATAGTAATCCTTTTTGCTCAAAGGGCTTCACCACCTTTGTCCCCAGAACGGCCGCCTGCCGCTATTTCCCTTCCTTATCTTCATCCACGACCCTGTAATCGGCATCGACAACGTTTTCATCCCCGCCGGCCTTCCCCGTGTTCCCGCCGGCGGCACCGGCCTGGGCCTGGTCGGCCTGGGCCCTGTAGGCGGCGGAACTGAATTCGAAGAGGGCTGCGGTGAGGGCTTCGGAAGCCTTCTTGATCTTATCCGTATCATTGCCGGCCAGGGCTTCCCTGGCAGCGGCAACTGCCTTTTCCACCTTTTCTTTCAGATCTTTACCTGCCTTATCCCCCAGCTCCTTGAGGGTCTTCTCGGCATTGTAGACCAAATTGTCGCATTCGTTTCTGGCCTCGGCGGCCTCTTTCCGCTTTCTATCTTCTTCTTCAAACTTCTTGGCATCGTCAATCATTCTTTCGATCTCCTTCTCATCGAGGCCGCTGGAAGCTTGAATGGTGATCTTTTGTTCCTTGCCGGTGGCCTTGTCTTTGGCCGAGACATTGACTATACCGTTGGCATCGATATCGAAGGTCACCTCAATTTGGGGTATACCCCGGGGAGCGGGAGGAATGCCCGACAGGATAAAGCGGCCCAGGGTCTTGTTGTCGGCCGCCATGGGCCTCTCACCCTGCAGGACGTGGATCTCCACACTGGTCTGGTTATCAGCCGCCGTGGAGAAGATCTGGCTCTTGGAAGTGGGGATGGTGGTATTCCGTTCGATAATCTTGGTAAAAACGCCTCCCAGGGTTTCGATCCCCAGGGAAAGGGGCGTGACATCGAGGAGAACCACATCCTTGACTTCTCCCGCCAGGACACCACCCTGAATGGCCGCCCCGATGGCCACACACTCATCGGGGTTGATGCCCTTATCCGGCTCTTTGCCAATATATTTTCTGATGGCCTCCTGGACGGCAGGAATCCGGGTGGAACCACCGACCAGCAGGATCCGGTCAATATCCTCCGGCTTCAGGTTGGCATCCGCCAGGGCCTGGCGCAGGGGCCCCATGGTTTTCTCCACCAGGTCTTCCGTCAGCTGGTTGAATTTGGCCCGGGTAATGGTCATCTCCAGGTGTTTGGGTCCAGTCTGGTCGGCCGTGATAAAGGGCAGGTTGATGGTAGTGCTGGTCAGGCTGGACAGCTCAATTTTGGCCTTTTCCGCCGCTTCTTTAAGCCTCTGCAGGGCCATCCGGTCCTGCCGCAGATCGATGCCATGTTCCTTCATAAATTCAGCAGC
>DUTA01000078.1 GCA_012842325.1 Bacillota bacterium
GGTGGGTCTCCTTTCTGAGGTATTTGGTTTTTCTTCCAAACCCATAATATCTCAGGGATACCCACCTTTTGCAATATTATTTTCAAACGATTAAACTTCTGTGAACGAAACTCTGGTCGGTCTACTCCGCCTCTTCCCACAGTTCTTGACATGTATGCCGGGGGATGTTATTATATCATTCCGGAACAATGATATAGTGTTCTGGTGGTGAGTAGACTGGATGACCGCAAGGGCAGGTGCCGAAAGGCCGCCTTTGAGGAAAGTCCGAGCTCCGCAGGGCAGGGTGCTGGGTAACGCCCAGTGGGGGTAACCCCAAGGAAAGTGCCACAGAAAGATACCGCCTGGCCCCCATTGGCCAGAGGGGCCGGGTAAGGGTGGAATGGTGAGGTAAGAGCTCACCAGCGGTTAGGCGACTAACCGGCTCGGTAAACCCCACCTGGAGCAAGACCGAATAGGAGGGGAATGAGGTTGCCCGCTGATCCCTCGGGTAAGGTCGCTGGAGATACCAGGCAACTGGTATCCTAGATAGATGGTCATCTTCGACAGGACTCGGCTTACAGGTCTACTCGCCAAAACAAAGGGTACGGGGCTGTAGCTCAGTTGGGAGAGCGCCTGAATGGCATTCAGGAGGCCAGGGGTTCGAATCCCCTCAGCTCCACCAAAGGTAAACCATCCCTTGGGAGAAGGATTTAACCCGGGGATGGTTTTCTATTGCCTGAAAGAAAGCCCTGTAACCATTTGGTAACCTTTTTTAATAGGGCTGTAACATTATCGCAACAATGTTCCCTTAGAATTTATAACCTGGGAACCTATCTTTGCCTCCTGCGTCTTTTAATAAGAAGAGAAGCTTGAGGAGGGTAATAATGCCGTACTGGGGTAAGGTTCTGCTGGTAGATGATGACCAGAATGTGCTGGAATTGGTTAAGCTATACGGGGAAAGGGAAGGCTTTGAGGTCATCGGCATAAATCACGGCGACCGGGTCCTGCCTGCCTTTCACCGGGAAAATCCCGATGTGGTTATCCTCGATATCATGCTGCCCGGAAAGGACGGCCTGTCCCTCTGCCGGGAGCTCAGGGCGATCCGCATGGTCCCCATCATTATGCTGACGGCAAAGGGTGAGGAGGCCGACCGGGTGCTGGGGCTGGAAATGGGGGCCGACGACTATGTGGCCAAACCCTTCAGTCCCCGGGAACTGGTGGCCCGGATCAAGGCGGTGCTGCGGCGGACGCAGGCCGCAGATCCAAATAAAGAATGGCGCCTGAAATACCCGGGCTTGGAAATTCAGGCCGATGTCAGGACCGTCCTGGTGGCAGGGAAGAAAACGGAAGTTACCCCCCGGGAGTTCGATCTCCTCTATTTTCTTGCCCAGAATCCGCGCCGGGTCTTCACCCGGGAAGAACTGTTGGCAGCCGTCTGGGGTTACGATTATTTCGGCGATCAGCGGACGGTAGACGTGCATATCCGCCGGTTGCGGAAAAAACTGGAACCTCTGGGCCACGAGTACCTGACCACGGTCTGGGGGGTAGGCTACCAGTTTACACCTCCCCTTGAAGGAGGAGAAACCACGTCGTGAAGAAAGACATCCCGTTCGGTGGGGATATTTTTCAGTTGCTGCTGGATGCCACCTGCCGTTTTTTCCGCCAAGTAAAGGGACTGATTCAGGAACAATTTAACAAGAATATCTATACCAGGATCCTCTTTACCAATGTGACGGCCTTTGTCGTTGCCCTCCTGGCCATGTCCTTTTTGGCCGGCCTGGTGGTGCGCCAGGTGACCTATGCCCAGGCGGAGCAGGAGTTGCTGCGCAAGGCCAAGCGGGTAAACTATGCCCTGCTGCAGCAGGTGAGCCCGGCCGGGGAAGCCGCCGGGGAAGAGTTGAAGCGACAGGAACTGCTGAAATTCCTGGCCGACACCTTCGATACCCGGATCACCATCTTTGATCTGGGAGGAACCATCCTGGCCACCTCGGCGGAGCAGGAGATGATACCGGGCAGCAAGGTCGAGGAGAGATTTGTAAAAACCCTTGCTGCCGGTGCAGCGGCCGTGACCCGGGCGGTGGACCGGGAAACGGGTCAGCCGGTCTTCAATGCTCTGGTTCCCATGGGCAAGGAAGATGAGGCCATTGAGTTTGGCATCCTGCTGGAGGCAAAACCGGCCAGCCTTGACCTGGCCTTGAGCAGGGCCCGCCTGTATCTTGTGGTGGGCGGGATGTTCATCCTGCTGGTTATTATTATCCTTTCCGTTTACCTGGCCATGCACATCTCCCGGCCCATTTCCCGTTTGGCCACCACCGTGGCGGAAATCAGCCGGGGCAGCGAGGTTTCCCCTGAGGAGGAGCCCCTGGATGAGATCAAGACCCTGGCCGGGCAGCTCAAAAAACTGGCCCTGCGCCACCGGATGATACTGGCCGAAAGCCGCCGGACAGAAGAAGAAAGGGCCCGGCTCTTTGCCGAGATCTCCCATGAGCTGCGGACACCCCTGACCACGGTCCAGGGCTTTGTCGAAGCCATCCGCGACGGTATGGTGCAGGATGCCCCTTTGCGGGAACGGTATTTGGACACCATTTACACCCAAACCCTGCACATGGCCAGGCTGGTCGATGATATCCTGGCCTTGAGCCGGTTGGAAAGCGGCAATTTCACCGTGGAAAAAATACCCCTGGATCTGGTGGCCCTGGCCCGGGGTGTGGCCACGTCCATGGAAGGGGCCGCCCGGGACAGGAACACCTCTCTCCTCTTTGAGAAGAAGACCGATAGTGCCCGGGTGCTGGGCGATGCCAATCGGATGGAGCAGATCATCAGGAACCTGCTGAAAAACGCCCTCGCCGCCACGGAAAATGGCACCATCAGGGTAAGGGTGGAAGCCCGGGAGGGGGAAGCAATCCTGGCTATCGAGGACAATGGCATAGGGATAGCCCCGGAAGATCTGCCCCACATCTGGGACCGTTTCTACCAGGCCAGGAACAGGCCTGACCCCAAGGGAAGCGGTTTGGGGCTGGTCATTGTGAAAAAACTGGTCCAGTTGCAGGGGGGCAAGATCGATGTGGAAAGCCGGCTGGGGGAAGGGACCACCTTCACCATTTCCTTCCCCCTGCTGGACCAGTCTGAGTAGGGAACATTTTTTCCTATAGGTTCAACCATCAGCCTGAGGGGCGGCTGATGGTTTTTTATTGGGGACGTTTCCCTGTAACAATTGTTAACAATTCGGCAATAAATTCTTGCCTTTTTGCAAAAAGCAGGTAATATTTCTCAGGTATAATCAGGAAAAAGAATACTGTTGCCGGTAACCCCTTGCCCATTGCCATCCTTGTAGCTGAGGAGGAGAAGCGAAATGAAGGCGACGAGTACTGTCCGCAGAATCGATAATTTGGGCCGCATCGTAATTCCCAAGGAGGTTCGCAGGACCCTGCGAATCCGGGATGGAGACCCCCTGGAGATTTTCGTGGACAGGGAAGGGGAAGTGGTCTTAAAGAAATATTCCCATCTCGGCGAATTGGACGATCTGGCCCAGGTATATGCCGAATCCCTGGCGGCGGTCCTTGGCCATATCGCCCTGATCTCCGACCGGGAAAAGATTGTGGCCGTCGCCGGGGGGCCCAGGAAATTCTTTTTGCAGAAGCGCATCGGCCAGCCCGTGCTGGAAGCCATGGAGGAAAGAAGGGCGGTCCTCTTTTCCCAGCCTGACCGAAAGGCGAGTTACAGGATCTTCCGGGAAGAGGAGGGGGAATGCAGGTTTTCCCAGGTTGTCATCGCTCCCATCATCGCCGACAGCGAGCCCCTGGGGGCAGTGATCCTGGTTTCCGGACGGCCGGGGGTAGAGTTTGGTGAGCTGGAAGTAAAATCAGCCCTCACCGCCGCCTCCATCCTGGCCAAACAGATGTAACCCCGGCTGACAAAGACAAGGGTGACAACCTCCCTGGCGGCAAGATCAGCCCGCCGACAGCGTGGGGTAGATAAGCATTTTGGGCGGAACCCCCTGGTGCAGGAAAAGGGAAGTACACCAGGGGGTTTTTTGTCATTTGATCCCCCTTTATCTGTAAAAAATTAATAAACTATTGACAGGATGGGAAAATAATTGTACTATTAGGACACATATACCCCGTGGGGGTAGCAGGGAGGTAAGATGGGCCATGGGGAAGACAGAAAAATATGATGTGACCGGCATGACCTGCGCCGCCTGTTCTATTGCCGTGGAGCGGAGTGTAAAAAAGGTGCCCGGGGTGGAAGAGGTAAACGTCAATTTGTTGACCAACAGCATGCAGGTGACCTACGATGAAGAGCAGGTTTCCCCCGCCGATATCATAGCGGCGGTGAATGCAGCCGGCTACGGGGCGGCCTTAAAGGCAGAAGCAGGGGCAAAGGGGGCGGCCGGGGAAGACACGGCGGCCAATCCCCTCCTGGAGGAAGCTGCGGAACTGAAGGAGCGGCTGGTGGTCTCCCTGCTCTTTATGCTGCCCCTGATGTATGTCTCCATGGGGCATATGTTCAGTTTGCCGCAGCCGGCCTTTCTAACGGGAATTGAAAACGCTATTTCCTTCGCCTTTTTCCAGTTTTTACTCACCATACCCATTGTTTTTGTCAACCGCAAATTCTTTAGCGTTGGTTTTCGGACCCTTTTTAAAGGGCAGCCCAACATGGATTCCCTGATTGCCATCGGCTCCGGGGCGGCCCTCGTCTACGGCATCTTTGCTATTTTCCGCATGAGCCACGGCCTGGGGGTCGGCGACTGGGAACTGGTCCACAGGTATTACCATGACCTCTATTTTGAGTCGGCAGCCATGATCCTCACCCTCATTACCGTGGGGAAATTTTTGGAGGCCCGGTCCAAGGGGAAGACTTCCGAAGCGATAAAAAGATTGATGGACCTGGCACCCAAGATGGCCCGGGTCGTGCGAAACGGCGGGGAAGAGCTGATCCCGGTGGAACTGGTCGAGGTGGGGGACATTATCAGCATCAAGCCGGGGGATTCCCTGCCCGTCGATGGGGTGATCATAGAAGGGCACTCCTTTGTCGATGAATCCGCCCTGACGGGGGAGAGCATCCCGGTGGAAAAGCAGGTGGGAGACCGGGTAAGCACGGGCACCATCAACCAGGGAGGGGCCTTTAAGTTTCGGGCCACCCATGTCGGTGCCGAGACCACCCTGGCCAAAATCATCGCCCTGGTGGAAGATGCCAGTGCCAGCAAAGCCCCCATCGCCCGCCTGGCGGATCAGATCAGCGGCGTCTTTGTCCCCGTGGTGATTGTCATTGCCGTGGTGGCAACGGCGGGCTGGCTCATTGCCGGGGCCAGTTTTGAATTTGCCCTCTCCATGGGCATCACAGTGCTGGTTATTTCCTGCCCCTGCGCCCTGGGCCTGGCCACACCCGTTGCCATTATGGTGGCTACCGGGAGGGGGGCGGAAAAGGGCATCCTGGTAAAATCAGCCGAAGCCCTGGAAGTTTTACACCAGGTCCATACCGTTGTCCTGGACAAGACGGGGACCCTGACGGAAGGAAAACCTCGGGTAACGGATGTGGTCCTGGCCGCGGCCGGTTCGGAAGAAGATTTCCTGGCCGTTGCCCGAACCCTGGAAAAAAATTCCGAACACCCCCTGGCCAGGGCCATTATAGCCTACGCCGAGGAAAGGAATATTCCCGAAAAGGAAATAACGGGCTTTCAAGCCGTTGCCGGCAAGGGCGTGGAAGGATATATCGATGGTGTCCTCTATGCGGGGGGCAATGAGAAGTACATCAACGAAAAGGGGGTTGCCACCGCGGATGTGGCTGCATGGGCGGAGCGTTTTTCCCGGGAAGGGAAGACTCCCCTCTACTTTGCCCGGGGCCAGTCCCTCCTAGGGGTCATTGCGGTGGCAGATGTCCCCAAACCCACCAGCCGGCAGGCGGTGGAAAGGTTCAAGGAGATGGGCATTAAGGTGGTGATGCTGACGGGGGATAATCGCCGGACGGCGGAGGCAGTCCGGTCCCAGCTGGGCATTGATGAAGTCATCGCCGAGGTGCTGCCCCAGGAAAAGGAGGAGAAGATCCGGGAGCTGCAGCAGGGGGGCCGGAGGGTGGCCATGATCGGTGACGGGATCAACGATGCCCCGGCCCTGGCCAGGGCCGATGTGGGGATCGCCATCGGGGCCGGGACCGATGTGGCCATTGAGGCAGCCGATATTGTCCTGGTAAAAAACGACTTAATGGACGCCGTGGGGGCTGTAGAACTGTCCCGGGCCACAATTAGAAACATCAAACAGAATCTTTTCTGGGCCTTTTTCTACAACAGCTTGGGCATCCCCCTGGCGGCGGGGCTCTTTTATCCTGCCTTTGGCATCAGGCTGATGCCGATGATGGGGGCGGCGGCCATGAGCCTGAGTTCCTTCTTTGTCGTCAGCAATTCCTTGCGGTTGCGCCGCTTTCAGCCGTCGGCCGTCAAGACTCCCCCTGCCGGGGAAGGGGAAAGGAAAGAAGAAACAAAAACAGGGGCAAGGCCGGTTCAAATCTACAATTACGAAGGAGGGCTTGAAATGGAAAAGGTAATAAGAATTGAGGGGATGTCCTGCGAGCACTGCAAGATGCGGGTGGAAAAGGCCCTGAACGCCCTGGAGGGTGTGCAGGCCGAGGTAAATCTGGTGGAGAAGTCGGCCCGGGTCTCCCTGGCAAAGGATGTGGCCGATGAAGTCTTAAAACAAGCGGTAGAAGAAGCCGGTTATGAAGTGGTCGCGATAGAGAAGGCCTAGAAGATGCGGGCAGATCGGGAGCTTATCTTGAGAAAACTGCGGACGGTCCAGGGGCAGATCGCGGGCCTGATTAAAATGGTGGAAGAGGACCGCTACTGCATCGACATATCCAATCAGCTCCTGGCCTCCATCGGGATCCTGCGCAGTATCAATAAAGAAGTCCTGGACGCCCATCTGAAGCACTGTGTCACTGAGGCCTTCAGTTCCGCTGACCGGGAGGCTGTGGATGAGAAGGTCGCCGAGATAATCAAGATCATAGATAAACTTGCCTGAAATCTGTCTCTGGGTGGCCAACGCAGCAGCAGGGCAAAGCAATTGAGGGTATCCTTCGCAAAATCCGGGGCAGGGAAACTTTTTCCCCCCGCCGGCGTCTATAGTAACAAAAATACATTTCAGGGAGGGATACCCTTGAGGCAAAGAGTGAGCAAGATCAGTTTTGTATTGGTCCTTTTGCTGGCCGTTGTAGTGGCAGTTCCGGCCCATGCCCAGACCCAAGAGGCGGGGAAAACAATTACCACCTACGGTGAGGCCCAGCTTACGGCA
>DUTA01000079.1 GCA_012842325.1 Bacillota bacterium
GCCAGTAGCCGGAGCAGTTTCCTGTTGTTGGCTGCGTCATCACCCTCGCTGCCGGAAAAGCGGGCCGAAAGGACCCCGGGGGCACCACCCAAATAATCGACTTCCAGTCCCGAATCATCGGCCAGGGCCGGCAAATTGCTGTAGCGGGCGGCGACAACGGCTTTCTTACAGGCGTTCTCCAAAAAGGTAGAACCGTTTTCCTCGATGGGCCCCAGCGCGGGGAAATCGTGGAGGGACAGGAAGTGTAACCCCAAACCGGCCAGGGCCCTGCTGAACTCTCGGATCTTCCCTCGATTTTTCGTCGCAAGCACCAGGGTTCTCCCTCTACTGCCTTCCATTCCTTTCCCCCTCGATGGCCAGGATCAAATCGCCCAGGCATTCCTTCTCCAGGGCAATGAGTTCTCCAATCCCCTTGCTGGCCAGGGCCAGCAATTCCTGGAGCTGGGCCGGCTGGAGGGGGGCTGCTTCGGCGGTACCCTGGAGTTCCACATAATGGCCCTTTCCCGTCATCACCACATTCATATCCACCTCGGCCTGGGCATCCTCCTCAAAGCACAGATCCAGCATTGCCTGCCCGTTGACAATCCCAACACTGGTGGCCCCGATGAATTCCTGGACCGGGAAGGTTTCCAGCCCCTCCTCCTGCCGGTACAGCCTGTAGATGGCGTCGACCAGGGCTATATAGCTCCCAGTGATGGCCAGGGTTCGAGTTCCCCCGTCAGCCTGGATGACGTCGCAGTCCAGCCACACCGTCCGCTCCCCCAGGGCCTTTAAATCAACGGCCGCCCGGAGGGCACGGCCGATAAGGCGCTGGATCTCGGAACTGCGGCCGCTGATGCGCCCCCGGGTTGCATCCCGGACATTGCGTACCGCCGTTGCCCGGGGCAGCATGGCATATTCGGCCGTCACCCATCCCTGGCCGGTACCTTTAAGAAAGGACGGGACCTTATCCTCGATGGTAGCCGTACAGATGATTTTGGTATCTCCTGCTTCTATGAACACCGACCCTTCAGCATACTTAATAAAGTCCCTTGTAATCCGCACCGGTCGGAGTTCATCAAATCTTCTCCCATCAACCCTCTGCATAATTTGCCTCCTAACTATCCCGGCATCTGACTGCCCATTTCACTTACCATTTTTCCTCCAACCACCAGGGGGTATACTGCTGCATTAAGTGGCCTTTTTCAGTTCCAAAACCGCCGAATTCAGCCTGCTGATGGAGCCCTGGTCGGGTTTGAGGATAAATTCGATGACCTCAGTACCCGGGCGGACCAGCTCCTCTACTCCCTTTTTCCGCCCCGGTGATACCAGGACCGTTTCCACATCGGCCAGCAGACGGGCCAATTCTGCCCGATCCCGGGTAATGGTGTGGGGAAGACCGGTGGCATCTATGCCACACTGGGCCAAATAAAGTCTGACGCTGTGGGCAAATTTATCGGTAAGGCACACCAAAATGGCCTTTTTCGCCGGAATACTCCGGGCAACCCGGACGATGGTACCCACCTCCGGTTCCAGGGCTACCGCCACCAGCTTCTTTTTATTATCGAGGAGTTCAAAGACCTGCTCCACATGGTAAACAGTTGTCACAACCAGGTCTACTTCGGCCAGGAGACGGTTAACCTGGTCGGAATTGGCAATAAGATCATCCAGGATGACCGGTATAATGGCCACTCCCGATCCCAGGTGCAGCTGTTTGCCGAAGTATTCCAGTTGCTCCCGATTACATTCAATAAAGGCCACCTTGACCTGGCGGAGGACAGCCTTTTTCTCCCGCACCCGGGCCGTTACAATACTGGTAAACTCATCAATGCTGAAGCCCAATTCGGCTGCTTCCTCTATGGCCAGGTCGATCATCTTTAAAACCCTCTCTTTTCTGCTCTCCCGGCGCAAGACCTGATCCCCCGAGGCCACGAAGGTCCCCTTGCCCTGCTGGGAGACAATAACCCCTTCTTCTTCCAATTCCCGAAAGGCCATACTGACGGTATTGCGGCTAATGGATAGTTCTTCTGCCAGCTGCCTTTCCGTGGGCAATTGTTCTCCCGCAACCAGCTTTCCCGCCCGGATCATTTCCAGGACCTGGGCCTTTATCTGCATATAGATGGGAATCCCGTTCTTGCGCTGGATCTTCAGTTTCACTGGGTTCCTCCCTCCCAACTGACCTCCCTGCCCCGGCTTATTTTGCCTTTTTCCCCCAAAAGCCACCGTGGATAAACTGGGTATCCATGACGGTAACAAAGGAATCCCGGTCCAGCTCATCTATAACCCGCATCAATTCCGGTAACTTCTTGCGCCTGACAGTAATAAGAAGGATCCGCCTTGGCCCCTCCCGGCCGGTTCCGGTGACAACGGTAACACCATAGCCCAGTTTGCGCAATTCCGTATCCATGTGTTCATCTTTATCCTTGGGTATGACCTGGACCGTGGCGTGGCCGAGGGCCATCTTTTCCTCCACATAGCTGCCCACATAGTTTCCGGTGGCGAACCCCAGGGCATAGGCCAGCAGATTAAAGATATTGTCCAGGTTCTTTACCACCATGTTGAGGGCCAGGACATAGATTATCACTTCAAAAAAACCAATGACAGCCGCCTGAAGGCGCTTCCCCCGCACGACCAACAGTAATCTGATGGTGGCCATGGACATATCCAAAACCCGGGCGGCAAAAACCAGCAAATAACCGAGGGCTACTTCCAATTCCGCTTCTCCCCTTTTATCCTTTGATTAGAAATCTTCTCCAGCCTGATCCAGAGACAGGCAATCTTTATCCTCGCCTATTGTAGCAGGGGAATCTGCAAGGGTCAACATGCCCTTTGCCAACCTGGCTGCCACCAGGGCGGTCCCTTCTCCCTCTATTTGTCCTATTTCGTCCCCCTTCTGTATAATCCTTCCCCAAAAGATATGAAAAAGTGCACCCTCTTACCGGATGTGCACTATTTACAAACACCTTCAAGTTAATTTTTCTAGCCAAAAAAGCCCGGTTTATTTCCTTCCTCATTCCCCAACTGCATTTACCACCGGCACCCGGCAGCGCATATCGTCAATTTCTACTGCCCCGGGCAGGATGCCGTTGCCCCGGTCCTTGATCAGCAATTTGACATTCTGGATATGGGGAAACTCCATCAGGGAATAGAGGAGGGCTTTCAGGGCTTTGGTCTCATCCCAGGTCGTGTCGGCGGCCACTTCCTCACCCAGAATCAATTCGATGGAGGCTGTCCCCTCCTTCACTTCGTAACTTCCCAGGGTAACACCGGCGGGGATCACCGGTTCAAGACCCACCAAATCCCCGGGTCCTTTGATAATTTCCTCTACCGTAAGCTGGCTGAGGCTACGGGAAAAATCCCTCACACCCTTGCTCACAGGGACCAGGTACCTGCCCTGATAGTCAAAGTACAAGACAACCATTGCCTCACCCGGCTCCTGGGAAATGGGATTAAGCCAGGGCTGCCGTTCCAGGGGAATGCCAATCTCCACCCCTTCCGCCAATTCTTCCCTGACCTTGCCATCGATTAAAAGCTGGACCCGTTCCACTTCAGGAAACTCCGTCAGGGTTTGGACCAGGGTTTCTACCGCCCACCGGGCCTGCAACCTGACCGGACCCAACTTGCGGGCAAACTCTTCGTTGAGATCCACATAGGCCGTCCCTTCCCGGAGATAAAGATCCCGCACCTTGGTTTCCGGCGGGATCGGGGCAATAAGACCCTCACCGGCAGCGGCGCCGGCTATGAGCCTTTCCAGGGCCACCCTGACGGGGCGCTCGGTATTGCACAGTTTCTGATTAACAGGTACCAAATAGCCACCCTGCTGGGTGACATAGTAAAGAGTCACATATTTAGTTTCGTCAGACCCCACTGCACTGTTTATATTATTGGTTATTATCTCCCCCTGGGGCAATGTGGAAGCCATGGGAGTTTGCTTTGCACATCCCATAAACAAAAGAAGGCCGGTTAAGAGGACAACCAGATATATGCTAAAAGCCTTCATTAGGCACATCTCCCAACTTACGCTTTTTGTCCTTGCCGGCTGGTACTCCCGGGAACAATATCAGAGCAAAAAAAACACAGGTAACAACTTGTTCCCTTTTAATATATTCGACACCAAATTAAAATTCCTCCTTTGCGCAGGAAAAATCTCTCCCGGATATGTATTTCCCTACCGGGGAGGGAATACACTTGCATAGAATTAATCCCAGGCAGGAGAATTAGAATAAAACCCGAAGATTTACTAGGCAGTCATAGCTGTGCCAGCTTCTATTAAAAAAGGACAAGGAGGACAAAAATGGAAATAAGGGAATATGTACCCCTTGCCAACTACACTTCTTACCGGATCGGGGGGCCGGCCCGCTATTTTCTGGAACCCGGTTCCGACGCGGAAGTCCAGGCCGCCCTGGCCTTTGCCCGGGAGCGGGGTCTTCCCTATTATATCCTGGGCAAGGGTACCAATATTCTGGTCAGCGATGGGGGCATACCCGGAGTGGTAATCCATTTCGGCAGCCGTTTCTCCCACATGGAGCTGGCCGGGGAACGGGTCACGGCCCAGGGCGGCCTCCTCCTCAACACCCTGATCCACCGGCTGGCGGAGCAGGATTTGGGCGGTTTCGAAATTCTGGCCGGAATACCGGGTTCGGTGGCGGGGGCAGTAGTCATGAATGCCGGCGCCCACCGGGTTTTTATCGGTGAATTCGTCGAGTCCGTAGACATCATTACCGCCGACGGCAAGTTCAAGACCCTGGCCGGTTCCCAGTTGGGTTTTGCCTATCGCTACAGCATCTTCCAGGAAGAAAAGCACATCATTCTCCGGGTCCGCCTGCGGGCTGTGCCCCGGGAACAAGGGAAAATTAAAGAAACCATAGCCCTGGCCCTGGAGAAGCGGCGCCATCACCCCCAGCTCCCCAGCTGCGGCTCCACCTTTCGTAACCCACCGGGCATTCCTGCCGGGAAATTAATCGAAGAATTGGGACTGAAGGGAACCAGGATCGGTGATGCCCAAATCGCCCCGGAACATGGCAACTTCATTGTCAACCTGGGTAAAGCCACCGCCCAGGACGTCTACAACCTCATCCGTCTGGTCCAGGCCAGGGCCAGGGAGGAACGGGGTATTAACCTGGAGCCGGAAGTAAAACTGTGGGGTGAATTCGAAAACCCTCCCGCATAGGGGAGGGTTTTTCTTCAGTGGTGGAGGCGGGGGGGAGTTGCACCCCCCGTCCGAAGGTGTACATGCACGAGCTTCTACAGGCTTAGCCGCAGTTTTCCCCTTCATTCCCGGGGGCTCCCTACGGCTGGATACCCCGGGAACTAGCCCGTGTGTCTCCCACACCTTCCCCGGGCATGGAAGGTGTGGTAGCCTGCTCATATGACACCCGCTACCGTACCCGCAGGCAGGGTCCGGGCGGATGTAGCTGCACTACTTAGGCAGCTAAGGCGTAGTTGTCGTTTGCGTTTAATTTAGGCCCATGGTTTTACGAGCCATGGAACTCGGCCTGCCACTCGTACCTATACCACCCCCGTCGAACCTAACTCGCCCCCATGCTCTGAAAAAGCCTCACTACCGTGCACTCTCCTTCAGGGCCCGGGCCATTTCCCGCTGGGCGTCCCGCCGGGCCATTGCTTCCCTCTTATCATACTTTTGTTTCCCCCTCGCCAGGGCCAGTTCCACCTTGGCCAGCCCCCGGCGGTTAAAGTAAATCTTGAGGGGGACGAGGGTAAGGCCCTTTTCCCTGACAGCCCCCAGTAAGCGGTTGATCTCCCTTTTGTGGAGCAACAGCTTCCGGGGCCGCTTGGCTTCGTGGTTAAAATAGCTGGCCTTATCGTAGGGGCTGATGTGCACATTATACAGAAATACCTCGCCCCTATCAACCCGGGCATAGGCATCCCGCAGATTGGCCTTGCCCTGCCGCAGGGATTTCACCTCCGAACCCTGGAGGGCAATCCCTGCTTCCATTGTTTCGAGGATGTGGTAGTCATGCCTTGCCTTTCGATTGTTGATCACGGCTGCCTGTTGGTCCTTGTCGGCCGTTGCCTTTGGCTTCATAAAAACCACTCCAGTAAGGTAAACCCTTCCTTGCGGCAAGTGCTGCAGAAGAAGGGTTCAACACCAGATCCACAAAATCGCTTTCAGCTTCATCCCTATTGTACCCTACCGGCAGGGCAAAGTCAAGTAAAGGCCCGGCCAGGTATCTGTCAAGATAACTCGGGTACTTTTCCTTCCGAAGTGATTTATTGTATTTTTTTGGTAGAAGACTGGATAACGTGAATGCTTCCAGCTTTCTCTGCGTTTTTAATCATTTTGATGAAGCAGA